>JAHDGW010000012.1 GCA_020631635.1 Saprospiraceae bacterium | reverse complement strand
GGTATCAAACGTGAAGATTGGGTAAGTAAGCAAGCTTCTCAACTAGAGTTATAGCTCAGTCATTCACAGAGGCAACTCAAAGAATCATTTAGCTATAAACGGTCAACTTATTTCAGGCATTAAGAAATGAAAACTGTCAACCAGTCCACTGACAACTGGTCAACTATTCAATTACCCAATCATATCCTCTGGTCGTACCCAAGCGTCGAATTCTTTAGCAGTGAGGTATTTTAGCTTAAGCGCTGCATCCTTCAATGTAGTGCCTTCTTTGTATGCTTTTTTGGCAATCTCTGATGCTTTGTCATATCCGATCTTAGTATTCAATGCGGTGACAAGCATCAGTGAATTTTGTAGATTTTGTTGGATGCGCTCGTAGTTAGGTTTTATACCTACCGCACAGTTATCATTGAAGCTTACGCATGCATCACCGATCAATCGAGCGGACATCAAGAAATTAAAAATCATCATAGGCTTGAATACATTCAACTCAAAATGCCCAGTCATACCACCTACATTGATGGCGACATCATTACCCACTACTTGCGCCATCGCCATTGTCAAGGCTTCGGCTTGGGTTGGATTTACTTTACCCGGCATGATAGATGACCCAGGTTCGTTTGCGGGGATTATGATCTCTCCTATACCACATCTTGGGCCTGAGGCAAGCATACGGATATCATTACCGATTTTCATCAATGAAACCGCAACAGTTTTTAGAGCGCCATGAGATTCTACGATCGCATCATGAGCGGCTAATCCTTCAAATTTATTCTTACCTGTGATGAATGGATAGCCTGTTGCCTTGGCGATATTTTTGGCGACAAGCTTTGCATAACCTTTAGGTGTATTAAGTCCTGTACCTACAGCGGTACCACCTAGCGCAAGCTCAGATAGATGCTTTAATGTATTTTTGATGGCAGCAATGCCATGATCAAGCTGAGACACATATCCTGATAACTCCTGACCAAGCGTCAGCGGCGTTGCATCCATAAAATGCGTACGACCTATTTTTACCACTTTTTTATACTCTTTTGATTTGGCCTTTAATGTATCTCTTAACTTTTCGATACCAGGTATAGTCACCTCCATAATGGTTGTATACGCTGCGATATGCATCGCCGTAGGAAAGGTATCATTAGAGGATTGAGACTTGTTGACATCATCATTGGGGTGCATCGACTTTTTCTCATCCATGAGTGATCCACCTGCAATGACATGAGCACGATTAGCAATGACTTCGTTGACATTCATATTGGATTGAGTCCCACTGCCTGTCTGCCATACCACAAGCGGAAACTGATCATCTAGTTTACCCGCCAATATTTCCTTGCATACTTTATTGATCAGTTTAGCTTTTGCTTTAGATAAAGCTCCTAACTCCGCATTGGTATTTGCTGCTGCTCCTTTCAATATTGCAAATGCCTTGATTACTTCAGTTGGCATTTGCTGACCACCTATTTTAAAATTTTGGGTAGATCGCTGAGTCTGAGCTGCCCAGTATTTATCTGCTGGTACATTGATGTATCCTATGCTATCTTTTTCTTTTCGGTACTTAGTCATGCTTGCTCTATTTCGTGCAAAAGTAATTGAATTCAGGTTTATAACCATTTCTGGTTATAGTGGTTTTTACAATCGAACATAATTCGCTAACTCTCGTTATCTTTATATAAGCTTTTTTAAATAACAAAAACAAAAATCAATATGGCTTTTACGCTACCAGAATTAGGATATGCATACGATGCACTTGAACCAAACATAGATGCACGTACAATGGAAATACACCATACAAAGCATCATAATGGTTATACGAATAAACTAAACGCAGCTATAGAAGGCACTGATTTAGAAGGAAAATCTATAGAAGATATTCTCACCACGCTAGACATGAGCAACGGTGCGGTAAGAAACAATGGCGGTGGGTACTATAACCATTGTTTATTTTGGGAAGTACTCAACCCGAATGATAGAGGAAGACTGAGTGGACCGCTCAAAGATGCTGTAGATGCTGCATATGGGTCGAAAGACGCTATGCTAGAAGCATTTGCAAAAGCTGCTGCTACACGATTTGGTAGTGGGTGGGCATGGCTATGTGTACATGCTGACGGTAAAGTGGAAGTATGCTCTAGTGCCAATCAAGACAACCCTCTCATGCCTGGTATAGGATGTGGCGGTACTCCAATACTCGGTATCGATGTATGGGAACATGCATACTACCTAAACTACCAAAATAGAAGACCTGACTATGTACAAGCATTTATCAAGTCTATCAACTGGAATGTAGTAGAAAAGAAATACGAAGCTCTTGTAAAATAAACGCTGTTTATTTTACTCTTTTGAGTTTACAGTATATGAAAAGTGCTCCTCGCCTAAGGCGGAGAGCACTTTTTTTTGTTTATCACTTAAGTGAGGCAAAGTCGGCATCATTATTGACATATAACAAATATATGTAATGTGTAATAATATTCAAGAATGTCGTCTAATAGCGCCAACAAACTTGATTTTTAGTACGTTTTGCTGTAAATTATAATTCAACCAAATTTTAATCCTATGATCATTTTCACAATCGCTCTTATGGTGTTCATCATCTTTGGTGACTCCATCATAAAAAGAGCATGACCTGAGAACCGATCCTGAATGAGTAAAGTCCCCGCTAGCCTAATTGAGCAGTGGGGATTTTTTTATTGTACGGACTCGTACATAGCCCTCACTTGATCTTCAGTAAACGTACCAAACAAGCCAGTCTGATAGATATACTCTCGGTCACCCATAAGCTTTACATATCGGAAATCGTAGTTAAGATTGGTATCATCGATCTTCTTTTCGTAGATAAAGCCTTCTTCGTACTCTTCTAATATTTTAGAGAAAAATGGTCCTGCTTTTACCTGTTCTTTTTGCTCTGCTAGTACTTTACTGACTTCAATCGTGTTGGCATCACTAGCATAGATCTGTACATTATAGTCGTCTCCACTTGTAATGACAACATCATTCATCACACCTAAATCATGTGCCTCCACCTTCGCTCCTTCTGGTGCTTTTACATCTACTGGCATTCCATACTGCAATAGACTTAATGCTTTATAATCATCTACAGGGTTATTTTTACAGGAGTATAGTGTGACTAGAGCAAAAAGGATGATGAATATTCTCATGATTTCAATATTTAGATGCGAAGATAGGCTTTTTACAAAATCAAAAACCCACTTCGCCAAGGACGAGTGGGTTCATTGATTTTCAATGCGCTTTTATTTTCTATTTTACAGTCTTAATAGAGCAACCTATCGCTTTGGTCTCTGCGGGATCTGGGTTTTTACCCATCTCTAGAGCAGCAATGGCATCCTCTAAGTATTTCACTTCTACTGCTTCTGCATCTCTTGCGCTATCGTCTATGGCTCCGATATACTTCACTACTCTATCAGCATCTAACAAGAATACATGAGGAGTCTTAGTCGCTCCATATTGAGGATAGACTTTCTGACCATCATCAAATAGATAATCAAAGGTAAATCCTTTCTCCTTAGCTCTTTCTTGCATAGCCACATAGCTATCTTTCGGCTGTGCTTCGGGATCATTTGGATTGATCGCGACTACAGGGTATCCTTTAGAGGCATACTTATTATGCAAGTCAATTAGGCGATCCTCATACATCACGGCATACGGACAATGATTACATGTAAATGTAACGATATAACCTTTTACATCTTTATAATTGGCAAGTGATTTCATCTTACCATCTACATTCAATAATGAAAAATCAGTAGCGGTATCTCCGATCTTATATCCATGACCAGGATGGTTGGTAAACGAAAATAACCCGATGAGTGCTATAGCTAGCGATAGACTAAGTAGTTGTTTCATATCTAAATTTTAGGTTTTATGTTATTTCAAAGTATTTATAATCTCTTCTAATTCACCTACAGAGTGAAATGCTTGTTCTTTAAATATTCTTTGATCTCCTTTATAAAAGATCGTGATCGGTATGGCTCCACTCCAACTTGTATCAATCTTAGGGATCCAATCATTTGTTTTTGGATCATCAAATACGATCGTAGGTGCGGTGTATTCATTCTTATGTAAGAAAGGGATGACTTTCTTCTCTACATGCTTATCCCAGTCGATAGATACTAGCAAGATCTCAACATCATTGTTATTATATTTCTGGTGTAGCTCTTCAAAATATGGAAGTTCTTTTACACAAGGACCACACCACGTCGCCCAAAAGTTAACTACATGGATTTTATCATCATCTTGCTCTAATACTTGCTTGAACTCATCATAGGTCTTGAAAACCTTCATATTGTCATACTGCTGAGCCTTTAGTGAGAAACAAGCCAACACAATAGACAGAAATAGAATAATCCTCCTCATGCATAGAAAACTCGAATGAAAAGGATATGTTTTATAATTCAAGTAATTTCTAATTTAAGCTTATGTTATAGTTCAAAACTATAAGGACATAGAAAGAACAAGAGTTGTACTTGTATTCCATTTTTCAAACCAAATAGAGCCTCCGCTATAGGCCGAACAAGAGCGAAGGCAACGAGAGTAAGTTTCTATACTTAATAAAGCTGACCACTGGTCCACTAAATCATTAATTCAACTTATAGTCAATACCAAGCTCCTCTAGGGTCTGAACAAATTTATAATCGGCTAGTACGTGTTGCTGATCGGTCACCATTGGGAGTTTCATACCCTTATGATGGACTACCACTTTCATCTTATGCTCTCCTGAGCTATTCTGATAAAGTTCTCCAAGATTATTGACAAGCTCTTCGGATAGCTTATGTAGTGGCAGAGATATGGTGATAGATTTCGTTTTTACTTTACCGATCGTTTCTAAGAGTTTCATTTCTTTGATCTTGAAATTGTAACGATCTTGATTGTAATATTTTTGGTTCATCCCTTCAATATAAAGCACCTGACCTTGTACTAGAAGAGTTTTAAATCGTTGGTAGTCCTCTCCAAATAGATTGATATCTAATGCCCCTGTATAATCCTGAATAGTCAGTTTACCATACTCGGTGCCACGTTGTGATACACCATGAAATACTGATGTCACCATACCTGCAATATTGACCATTCGCTCTTTGAGTTGATCTACCCGATCTAGTGGACAATTGACAAAAGTCTCTAGCTCCAGTTTAAAATCATCTAACGGATGTCCACTTAGATATACACCAGCTACTTCTTTTTCCTTATCCAGTAATACTACATTGCTCCACTCCTCTTGTACCGTAAACTTGGGTACTGGAAGCACTTCATCTTGCATACCTCCAAATAAAGAATTTTGGCTACTTTCTGCTTGCTTTTGGTATAAATTTCCCCACTTAAGAGCATGCTCTATCAGTGTAGAATATTTTTCAGAAGGTGTAAAGTAAGTGCTACGAGTCACTCCTTCAAATGTATCAAATGCACCACCATACGCGAGGCTTTCCATGCACTTCTTATTGACGGCACGTAGATTGACACGTTTAGTGATATCGAATACATCACTGAAGTCACCATCCTTATCACGAGCTTCGATCAAGGCCGAGACAGGCCCCTCTCCTACTCCCTTGAGAGCTGATAAACCGAAACGTATTTGGTCTTTTTTGTTGACCGTAAATTTCATTTGACTCTCATTGACATCAGGGCCTAGCACGTCAAGTTTCATACGCTTACATTCACGTAAGAAAAAATTGACTTTACTGATATCGTTTTTGTTATGATTAAGCACCGAGGCCATATAGGCTTGCGGATAGTGAGCCTTGAGATATGCAGTCTGAAAAGCAACGTAGGCATAACAAGTACTGTGAGATTTATTGAATGCATAGGATGCAAATGCCTCCCAGTCTTTCCATATTTTTTTAACTATTTTTTCTGGATGACCGTTCTTTTCACAACCTTCGAGAAACTTAGGGAACATCTCATCAATCAGCTTCTTTTTCTTTTTACCCATGGCTTTTCGCAGCATATCTGCTTCACCCTTAGAGAAATTAGCTAGTTTTTGCGAAAGCAACATCACTTGCTCCTGGTAGACTGTGATACCATAGGTTTCTTCCAGGTGCTCTTCCATAGCATCTAGGTCATACTCCACCTCTTCTTTACCATGCTTACGAGCAATAAAATTGGGTATATAAGCCATCGGCCCTGGTCGATAGAGTGCATTCATGGCTATGACATCTTCAAACTTATTGGGCTTAAGGTCTTTGAGATGCTTTTGCATACCCGGTGACTCGTACTGAAATACACCTATCGTCTCTCCATTGGAAAACAACTCGTATGTCTTTTCATCTTCCAGGTCAACATCATCGATATCCAGATCTACACCATATCGATCTTTGACAATCTTGACCGCATCCTTGATGATAGTCAATGTTTTGAGACCTAAGAAATCCATCTTGAGTAGTCCAGCATCTTCGGCAACACTATTATCAAACTGAGAGACGAGCATCTCAGAGTCCTTGGCCTTACTTACGGGTACATAGTTAGTGATATCATCGGGAGTGATGATCACTCCACAGGCATGAATACCAGTATTCCGTACACTTCCTTCTAATTTTTTTGCACTTTGGATGAGCTCGCCTATCTGACTTTTTTCTTCCGAAAGCTTCCTAAACGCATATGCCTTATCTACATCGTCACCATTCATGGCAGACTTGAGCTTTGGATCTATATCATCATCGGCAAGTACCTTTTTGAGACTTGCGCTGAGATTAGTTGGGAAGGACTTTGCCACCTTATCGACTTCGTGTATAGGCACATTCATCACACGACCTACGTCTCGTAGTGACATACGAGCGGCCATGGTACCATAGGTGATAATTTGTGCTACTTGGCGCTGACCATATTTTTCGATAACATAATCGATTACCTTGGCTCTACCTTCATCATCAAAGTCGATATCGATATCCGGCATACTTACCCGCTCAGGGTTGAGAAATCGCTCAAAAAGTAGATCGTATTTGATAGGATCTATATTAGTAATACCTAGACAATATGCCACTGCCGATCCTGCCGCCGATCCTCTTCCTGGACCAACGGATACACCCATCTCACGAGCCGTACTGGTAAAATCTTGTACGATCAAGAAGTACCCCGGGTATCCAGAATTATTGATGACTTGAAGTTCAAAATTGAGTCGAGACTCTATGTCTGCTGTGATTTCTGGGTAGCGTTTGCGGGCTCCTTCAAATGTAAGGTGACGTAAAAAGTCTTCCTGAGTCGTAAATCCTTGGGGTAATGGGAAAGCTGGTAATACAACATCTCTTGCTAGTTCTAGCGTCTCTACTTTATCGACGATTTCCATGGTATTATCAAGCGCCTCAGGCACATCATGGAAGATGTGCCCCATCTCCTTTTGAGTCTTGAAGTAAAAGTCAGTACTTGGAAACTTAAAGCGCTTTTCCTCCTCAATCAGTGAGTTGGTATTGATGCACAATAAAATATCATGAGGTGCTGCATCTTCCTCTTCTACATAGTGAGAGTCATTAGTTGCAATGACTTTGATATCATGTTTTCTCGCAAAACCTAAAAGGACTTGATTGACATCTTCTTGGCTCATACCCGTATCATCGATCTGCTCAAGACCACGATGCCGCTGCAACTCTATGTAGTAATCATCACCAAAGATATCAAGCCACCATTTTAGTTTCTGTTCAGCATCTTCGATATTTCCTCTAAGTATAGCTTGAGGTACTTCAGCTCCTATACAACAACTGGTAGCGATTACACCTTCTGCAAATTTTGGTAATATCGTCTTATCTATTCTCGGAAACTTCTGATACATCCCCTCAGTAAACCCTAGTGAACATAGTTTTGCAAGATTCTGATAGCCCGTCCTATTTTTAGCAAGTAATAATTGATGATATCTACGATCTTTTTCTCCTGCCGATCTTGAAAAGCTCTTTTTAAATCTATCCTCTACTAAATAAAACTCACATCCTATAATAGGTTTGACGCCTGCTTTTTTAGCTTCTGCGACAAACTTAAATGCACCAAACATATTACCGTGATCTGTAAGTGCTACAGCTTTTTGACCATCTGCAGCCGCTTTTCTCATCATGGTACCTATATCAGAAGCACCATCCAGTAATGAATACTGAGTATGACAATGGAGGTGGGCAAATTGTGGCATGTGATTGAGTTTCGGTTCGTATATCTATTTCAAAAAAGGGTAGTGGTAAATATAGTTTATTTGCTTATTAGTCTATGCAATTACTACACAAAGTGCATTGATCAAATGGAATAATTTGAGTCTTAAAAATCTGAACTAAAACTAAATGATAAGTCTACTCACAACTAACAAGTTTTATTTACATTTGCAGTCAGTATTCTGAGTAGCCCGGGTGCTGGAATTGGTAGACAGGCATGGTTGAGGGCCATGTGTCCTTTAGGGCGTGAGGGTTCGACTCCCTCTCCGGGCACCGAACTAAAAGCTTCAAGAGTTTTCTTGAGGCTTTTTTGTTTTTGGGATGGCATAGATCATTTCTCTTATAAAATATGTGATTCCTTTGACGTGTCACAATTTATGTGCTATAAATTATGTGTCATATTTTATGTGTTATAAATTATAGCACTATCTTTATGCCGTGTTCAACCCATTTTTCATACAACAGTACGGTGGTCCAGAATATTTCTGTGATCGTCAAGATGAGATTAACCGCCTCATAAGTATCGCCACTAATCATAGATCAGTAGTACTGCACTCCATGCGCCGGCTTGGTAAGACAGGTCTTATACAGCATTTACAATATATACTCAAGACTGAACATCATTACAAAACCGTCTATATCGATGTACTCGACAGCTACTCTGATGAATCCTTTGTAGCACAGCTAGTATCAGCATGTGCTCAGCAGCTTTTTGATGAACAAGCAACAATGATTGCCAAAGTTGGTAAATTTTTCAGTCGATATAAACCAAAATTTAGCTTTGATACTCTGACTGGTAATCCTAACGTAGAACTTGAAATAAATACAAAAACTGATGTAGACCTTAGTCTTGAAACCATCTTCAGACTCTTAAATGAATCAAAACAACCTATACATATTGCCATTGATGAGTTTCAGCAAATTGCACAGTACGAAAAACCTAGCAGGATAGATGCCACATTACGTAAATACCTAGCTCAAACTAAGCAAGTACAAGTACTTTTTAGTGGAAGTCAAAGACATCTGCTGCTTGATCTTTTTAATAACCCTAAAAAGCCCATGTTTGCCTCGGCAGATCATATGGAACTGCATGAAATACCTTATACCGAATACTCAGAATTCATCACGCGTATGTTTGAGAAAGATCAAAGGAGCATTGATGAACGTGTGGTACATCAGGTACTCAAATGGACTAAATCACATACCTTCTACACCCAATCTGTCTGTAATAGGTTATATGCCATTCCCAAAAGTACTATAGAAGAAGTAGATCTCCTTAAAGTACAAGATCAGATCATGAAGGAGTATGAAATGACCTACCTCAGTTACAAAAACATACTCTCCACAAATCAATACCGAGTATTAAAATCAATTGCCAAAGAGAGCCAAGTAAGAAGTGTAAGAGCCAAAGACTTCAGCGGAAGATACGGCATAGCTAGTAGTACAGCCCAACAATCACTCGACTACTTGGTCGATAAAGAACTAGTCTACGAAAAACTAGACGATAAAGGTAGCTTGTACTTTGTGTATGATCTATTTTTAGCGCGGTGGCTAGAGAGTGTTGAGCATTAAGCTAATTTTTTTCATATATATGAAACTTTAATACGTAGCATTCGTTTATAGAACTGAATGTAGTATGAATTTCATAATATAATACATATATTCGCAGTAGACGGGAGTCTGTATAAATCCATAGAACCAAAAGAAATAATTGGCGTAAGCCTCAAAGAAGTAGTTTTCTTATTTTGAGACCTTAGTCGAAAGAGCCTGAGTTTGTAACACATCCTTGGGCTCATTTTTTTATACCCCTAGAGCTCGGGCTTTCAACTTTTTCAAGAATGGTGAGGCAAATATGAAATCCTGGAGTATTTCATTTTCACTATCTATTACCTCTTCTTTACCACCTTTCCATGCTAACTTACCCTGATTGAGAAGACAGATATTATCGCCGATTTCCATTACACTATTCATATCATGGGTATTAATCACCGTGGTAATATGATTATCGATAGTAATCGTACTGATCAGCTCATCAATCGTAATAGCTGTCTTAGGATCGAGACCAGAGTTAGGCTCATCACAAAAAAGATACTTGGGTCGTAGGACGATAGCTCTTGCAATACCAACTCGCTTTTGCATACCACCACTTATCTCTGACGGATACTTCAGGTTACTACCTTCAAGACCCACTCTTTCTAAGCAAAGATTGACACGATCCTTTTTTTCTTTAGCAGTCATAGATGTGAACATATCCATGGGAAATCTGATATTTTCTTCCACATTCATAGAATCAAAAAGTGCATTCCCTTGAAAGAGCATGCCTATCTGCATACGAAGCTCTTTCAATTGATTTTTATCTAAATCACCGAGTTGCAGTTGATCGTACCAGACACTACCACTAGTAGGCTGAAAAAGACCTATCAAAATCTTTAGAAGTACCGTTTTACCAGCACCTGACTTCCCGATTATCAAATTATTTTTACCTGCCTCAAACTCAAAATCAATACCCTTGAGTACCTCTACATCTCCAAAAGACTTTCGTATATCTTTGATTCTAATCATTAGGCCGTCAGTACTAGTGCTATTAAATAATCTGCTAAAAGGATAAGAATATCACTAAAAACTACAGCCCGAGTACTAGCAGCTCCAAGTTCTATACTCCCACCTTTCACAAAATATCCTTGATATGCAGGTACAGATGTCAGTATAAAAGCAAACACTACTGCTTTCACAAACATCATAAATACATTGTATGGTATAAAAAAGGATCTTAATCCTAAAATATACTCCGCAGAAGTAAATAATCCAGTAGGTACACTAGCTAGATATCCTCCCATAATACTTATCAATGCCGATAAGCAAACCAACATAGGAATAATAAATAAGGCCGCTAATACCTTAGGCATCACCAAGTAGGCAGATGTATTGACTCCCATGATTTCCATAGCGTCGATATGTTCTTTTTGGCGCATACCACCAATTTCAGAAGCAATATTGGAGCCTACTTTACCCGCTAGTACAAGACAAGTGAATGTTGGAGCTAACTCAATAATCGTCATATCCCTGACGATATACCCTATATAATAAGGAGGGATGAGAGTGCCTTCCATCTGGTAGTAAAACTGTATAACCGTCACTGCACCCAAGAAAACAGATATCAACGCAATAATAGGTAATGATCCGATACCAATATCATAGAGTTGTCTTACAAACTCCTTGTAGTACATCCGCCAGTTTTCTGGCTTGGAATATACATTTCTTTGCCAGAGTACAAACCTTCCTAAATGTTCTAAATAGCTACTGATCATTTTCTACGATATCCTTACGCAAAACAAACATAAGACATTCATAGTTAGTTTATCTTAGCCGGTAATCATATTTTGATCAAAACGAATAAAAACAATATTATGAATGTGGTCATCACAGGAGCATCAAAGGGCATCGGAAAAGCAATATGTCTGTTATTAGCCAAAAAAAAGGTCAACGTTAGCTTTTGTGCTAGGGGGCAAGAAGGTATTGATCAATTGCTCAATGAACTGAAACAAACCAATCCTGATGGTCATTATTATGCGCAATCTGTAGATGTATCCGATAAGGCACAGCTTCTAGCTTTTGGAGATTTTTGTACATCTAAGATGGGCAACATAGATATTTTGATCAACAATGCAGGCATATTTACTCCGGGCAATATTACCGAAGAAGAAGACGGTGCTTTAGAAAAGCTCATAGAAACAAATCTATATAGTGCATATCATCTTACCCGAAAAATAGTACCTGCAATGGTCGCTAACAACAGTGGTCACGTCATCAATATGTGCTCTATTGCAAGTATCACTGCATTGCCCAATGGCGGATCGTATAGTATTTCTAAGTATGCCATGATGGGATTCAGTACCGTACTACGTGAAGAGTTAAAAGAAAAAAATATAAAAGTTACTTCTATACTACCCGGAGCAACTTGGAGCAATTCTTGGGTAGGTGTTGATCTACCAGAATCTAGACTTATGCAAGCTGATGATATCGCAAAAACCGTCTGGAATACGATAGAATTATCAAAATCAGCAGTAGTAGAAGAGGTGATCATACGACCACAACTAGGAGATTTATAACTTCACATCGTGAACAGCAAAGATTTTATACCATACGATCCTTTTTATCCTAAAGGATCTACACAAGAGGCAAGTGCTCATTATCGCAAAGAAATGGATCATCGACGATCCCTTCGTTTTTTTTCAGATCGATGGGTTGATAAAGAGGTGATCGAAAATATCATCATGACCGCAAGCTCTGCTCCATCCGGTGCTCATAAACAGCCATGGACTTTCTGTGCAGTATCTTCTAGCGAGATAAAGTCTGCTATAAGAAAGGCCGCTGAGGAAGAGGAATACGAAAACTACAATGGTCGTATGAGCGAGGACTGGCTCAAGGACCTAGAAGTATTCGATACCAACTGGAAAAAACCATTTTTAGAAATAGCTCCTTGGTTGATCATTGTCTTCAAAAAAGCTTACGACTTAGATAATGGAGAGAGAAAGAAAAACTACTATGTCAATGAATCTGTAGGTATTGCTTGTGGATTTCTGCTGACGGCTATACATAAGGCTGGGTTGGTATCCTTGACACATACACCCAGTCCTATGAATTTTTTACAAAAAATACTGGATCGCCCTGCTAATGAACGTCCATATCTATTGGTACCTGTGGGTTATCCCACAGACAATGCAGTAGTACCTGTACTTACCCGAAAAACAGAGGATGAAGTTATTGTTTACTATGAAGATGATGACCAGTAGATGTGCTTAGTCAGTTATACGCCCACCAAGGATGGATTTATACTTGGTAGTAATCGCGATGAATCCCCTATGCGCTCGGCTACCAAAATTATCACAGAAGATATAGGTGCTCATAGAGTAACTTTTCCTAGAGATACGCAGGGTGGATCTTGGATCATGTGGTCTGATCACCAATGGCTCGTATGTCTACTCAATGGTGCTTTTACTATACACGAGCGACAGATACCCTATCGCATGAGTAGAGGTATTATGCTTAAAGAATTATTTAAGTATAAAAAGGCTAGTGCTTTTATGCAAAACGTAGAACTTGATAATATAGAGCCATTCACTACAATCATTTTCGATATAGATGAGCTATATGAATTTAGGTGGGATGGCGAGATTAAGCATATCAAGATATTAGATCAAGGACGTCAACATATTTGGTCGTCTTGCACCTTATATACTCCAGAAAATCAACTATTGAGAGAGTCAAAATTTAGAACACTCAGTGCGGGCATAGTGCCTTCTAAAGATCGGATACGAGAGATTCATCTGCAAGGAGTTATAGGTGACCCTGAAAATGATTTTATGATGAATAGAGAAAATCGTGTACGGACAATAAGCAACACGATTATCTCATACTCTGAAGAGAAGCTCGATCACGATTTTATAAATCTTGTCGATTAGATTAGTTTTTACTCAAGTCTACCTGCCAAATATGCTCCTTCCATTGATCACCATTCGAATAAATGAAGCAAGCATCTCTTGGCACTTCCTTGAATGTTAGCTCAAAATACCAGCCATGTAAGCTAAGTCTATATTCCTCTCTTTCATAGTCAGATAGACCTAGTCCTTTACGCCAAAACCATGTTCCCGGATCAGTATTGATGACTTGTATAGTAAGAGAATCTATCTGACTAATCTCCACACCATCATGTGCATCATGCATATTGACTTGACCGATCTCAGAGATATTACCCTCAAAGTCTTGTCCTTTTAAGATATCTAAAGTCTCGTGCAAGGCAAGGCTTCTATCTGAATAATCACGTAGCATGCTCATACCATGATAATTTTCAGGATCACAAAGGATATAAATATTGTCACAATCATAAAAGTCAAAACTCTCCACGAGGCCCTCCATTACTTCACCAGCATGATGAGCATTCACGATCATATATCTGAAAAACCATGCATGTAAAGTGATAATCAAAATCAAGAATATATATCTAAAAAAGGGTTTTAGACGAAAAGCAAAAAGTACAATCGTAAAGTATAAAAATGCACTCGCTACATAACCATAACGATCATTTTCATAAGGCATTATTCTTACAAAGAATAAGTTAGCCACCGGCGCTAAGGATATAAAAAAACCAAGCAGTGACCATAAAATCAACGCCCTATTTTGTCGCATACGACTGAGCGAAAACCATATCCATAACATAGAAACCACCACAAGCAAAACTCCAGTACCGATAATCCATTTATTTTGATCTAAAACCTCATAGATTAGCATTTTTTCTTTGAAAGGCCAATAATGTACAAATCCTATGTACTTAACTATATACTTGAGTACATTACCGCTAATGAGCCAAAAGTCAAAATTGAGATGCTTCTCCGCACCATAATGCCCTACCCAATCGGTAAAAAGCATCTTATTTAACACAAACCACATCACCAGCATGACTAGAGGTAAGCCTATGGTTTTTATAAAAAATTTGCTACCCCAGTTATAAGAATGATCTACTCGATGTATGCATAAAAGCAACGCTAAAAATATAAATGGAAATACCAATGCAATCTCCAAAGTAAATAGACTCAAACCAAATATCACGAGATAAGTATAGAGGTGCTTGGATTGTCGAGTGGTTATCCAAGGTATCAAACTATTGATAGAAAGTAAAAAGAGAGCAAGTACCATCATGTAATGAAAACAGACTTTCCAAACTAATACCTCCACTTGGAAAGGACTAATCAAAAAAATTATGGCCGTAATCAAGGCGATCCAAAAAGAATGATCTCCTTTAAAAAATAGAATCAATCTCCTAAAGGTGTAAAAAACAAGGAATGCATTGACTCCATGCATGAAAGCGTAGATCAAATACCAGGAAAATCCAGAATTATCGCAAAGGCGGAAAATCGGATAATGAATCAAATGAAAAAACTGATGTAGTCCTCGATAACCAAAACAATGTATAATATCACCAAAGTCGCCCGCTTGATACCAATAGTACCAACTCAACCAATCGGTAACCAACCCTGCCTTATATGTAGGAAAATAGAATGCAATACTTAGTACTAGCGCCGCAAAAAATATAACTTTATTATTGCTCCACTTGACTTGCATAGGTGTCTTCTATGATTACTTCTCCTTTGTGTTGTACATAGCCGCCTTTTTCAACCTTGATCCCCTCCCATAAGTCTCCACAAGCATTATGTAGATGTGCTTGATCCAATATGAGCTGACCTCCATTCTCTACTACAATGCTACTAGACTTAGCGAGAGAGAGCCTACATTTAAGCCATAAGCTTGCTCCAGCCTTGATAATAATATCCCTATTCACATCCCTAGCTCCAGGCACAATAATAGACTCAGAAACCACGATCGGGTCATGAGGTCTATACCTACACCAATCATGAATAGTAATATCTCTTTGCAAAGATCCCACTCGAGATATGAGCTGATGTATGCGACCTAACTGACACGGCGTAATAGCCATCTGAGAATTATTGTAATCCATCAGATTGTTGGATATTTCACCATTACACTTTGGGTCGTACTTGCTGTAGCAATTTTTATGTGCAGGAGTATCATCGCAACCATCGTTTTTATACCAAGCATGACTCAGGCCTAGTACGTGACCTACTTCATGATTAAGTAAAGTGCCGTATTGCCAAGAAGGTCTGCGCTCAGACCAAATACCCCCTAGCTTTACAGCTTTACCGAGTGCTATACCTGTATCGTGAGCAGAGTATGTCTTGGAAGCTACAGAATCAGGGTGCTGTGGTATCAAAAACACATTGCATACGCTATCTTGCTGTACCGCATACTTTTTGATCACGTCTCGGTTATAGTTATTCTGTCTCTTACCTTTACTAAAAAAATAACAATGCTCCTCATCATAATGATGAAAGATGCCCCGTTTTCCCTCTTGTGTAGGTTGGATTATGTATTTATATCTAGGATTTAGATTTGGCGTATTATTCCCTACCGGAAGGCTCATTTTAAAGTTTTCTCCTAGACGCTTGTTCGCATTTTCTACCAGATGGTAGACAAATTTTCTAGATTCTTCTGGGTTTAAGTTAAGCTCCCTGGCTTCATTATCTAGAAAATGAAAATTGAGTCTTATCACCCGCTCATCCATAAAGGCAAGCTGCTCCTCGTAAGGTGCATAGCTCAACGACTCATTGCATTCACGATGAATCTCATCACTATTTATTGCTTCTGCAAATTGAAATAAAGTCGCCTCATCTGATATCAAAACCAATGAAGACTTACGATTGCAGGCTATAAACAGTAAGCCAATCAATAATATGAAAAAAGATATGCGCTGCATCTTAGGTATTCATACCTCCACATACACTGAGCACCTGTCCTGTAACGTAAGTTGACATATCTGAGGCAAGATATAGACATGTATTTGCTACATCCTCTCCCTGACCGAAACGTTTCAATGGGATTTTAGAAGTATAATCCTCTACGACTTTCTCATCCAGCTCATCTGTCATTTCGGTAGCGATAAAACCTGGTGCAATAGCATTACATCGGATGTTTCTCGAACCTACTTCTTTAGCGATTGATTTTGTAAAACCTAATATTCCTGCTTTGGAGGCAGCATAATTTGCCTGTCCTGCATTACCAAATACCCCTACTACAGAACTCATATTGATGATTGACCCTCCTCTGTTTTTTAGCATAGGCCTGAGTACGTGTTTGGTAAGGTTAAACACTGATTTTAGATTCACTTCTATGACTTGGTCCCATTGCTCCTCACCCATGCGTAGCATAAGCGTATCTTTTGTGATACCTGCATTATTGATCAGTACGTCTATAGGACCAAAATCTGCAATGACCTGCTTGACAAGTTCCTCTGACTGAGCATAATCGCTGGCATCTGATTGATATGCTTTTACATGATCGGCTCCTAGGTCTGAAATCAAAGACTCTGCACTCGATGCGGAAGATCGGTAGGTAAATGCAACTTTGGCTCCATGTGCAACAAATGTTTTTACAATGCTCGTACCTATACCTCTTGATCCGCCAGTGATCAAGCAAACTTTATTTTCTAACAATTTCATATTGGTTTTCATATTTAAGTCTACTGCAAAGTTAATCAAATCAAAAATGTATCCTTAGACTAATCTTCAGAGTCTAAAATGTGTTAGTTAGTTATTAAAACCTGATTCCTATGCAAGTACAAACGGAACAACCACTTTCCGCAGGCATTGTAAGTTTACTCCCTATTTTCTATGTAGGGTGGTCCGATACCGTATTGAGTCCCTCTGAGATAAACTTCATACGTGGTAAGGTCGAATCAAGTGAATTTTTAACACCAGAAGACAAAGAGTATTTACTCAAATATACCGACCCCCTTCATCCTCCTTCAGAAGAAATTTTCAGAGAGTGGATACATGCTATGCAAGACATATCTAAGCAATTTGATTCTTCTCAAAAGAAATCTTTGAGTCAGTTAGGTATCGAAATGGCAAAAGTAACCAGCGGCTCTGAAGATAATCTCTGGAAAGAACCCTCGGTGCTAAGGGCAATAGAAGAAATACAAACCGCTATGGGGCTCAACTCTAATAGCTCCCTAAACCTCTTGCTCAAACAAGATCTAAGAATCAATAATGATGACCATACCGTCAAAAGTAAGGCACTGAATGATTTTATAGACCAAAGAGATATAGCAACCAAACAAAAGGTGAAAGCAGTGCTTAAAGATCCTGTTTTTGCCAAAAAGCATATAGCAGATAAAGAAGTATATCGTCTACAAGTAATGAGTTGGCTCCAAAAACTAGCTCAACAAGGATATGGTGGTTATGCTTTTCCTAAAAAATATGGTGGTAGCGAGCGCATGGGAGAGCACATCACTATTTTTGAAAGTTTAGCTTATCACGATCTGAGCTTACTCATCAAGTTTGGAGTACAATTTGGCCTATTCGGCGGAGCTCTGTACGGTCTTGGCACCGAAAAACACCATAAAAAGTATGTAGAATCTTTGGCGAAAGCAGAACTGCTCGGAAACTTTGCCATGACCGAGACAGGGCATGGGAGTAATGTGAGAGGACTAGAAACTACGGCCACCTATCAGCCAGAGACTGACACCATTATCGTAAATAGCCCTAGCAAAAAATCTGGCAAAGAATATATCGGGAATGCACTGCACGGAAGTATGTCAGTTGTTTTTGCGCAGCTCATAGTTAAGGGAGAAAGCCATGGTGTACATGGTATACTAGTCCCTACAAAGGATAAAGATGGCAATCTAATGCCCGGCGTAGAGATCGAAGATTGCGGATACAAAATCGGTCTAAATGGAGTAGATAACGGTAGGATATGGTATCATAACATTGAGGTGCCACGAGATAATTTGCTCAATAAGTATGGAGATATTAATGACCAAGGCGAATATACCAGTCCGATCAAAAATCCAAATAAGCGATTTTTTACCATGCTCGGTGCATTGGTGGCAGGTCGAGTATGTGTAGGTATGGCAGGTATCAATGCGGCAAAATCAGCTCTAGCGATTGCGGTAAAGCACTCTGTAAAACGCCGTCAATTTAATGGTAAAAATAGCCTAGAGGAAATACCAATCATGGATTACCCAACACATCAGCGAAGATTGATCCCTCGTCTCGCCAAGGTGTATGCATACTATATGTCTATGTGCCGCCTAGCAGATGACTACACTGCTGTACAAGATGGTGACATGAGAGAGATAGAGACTCAAGCCGCTGGACTCAAAGCGATGGGTACATGGCTTGCCACAGACACGATACAAGAGTGTCGAGAGGCCTGTGGAGGTAAAGGCTACCTAGCGGAAAACCAATTTGCAGCACTGAAAGGCGATAGCGATATATTCACCACATTTGAAGGTGATAATACGGTACTCTTGCAGCTTGTCGCTAAAGGTCTACTGACAGACTTCAAGCAATCATTCCACGATGAAGGAGCAATGGCAGTCATCAAGTTTTTATACTCCAAACTCAGTCATACGATGACGGAGATCAACCCAATATATGTACGGAATACTAATATAGAACACCTCAGTGATTCAGATTTTTACGATCATGCATTTCGGTATCGTCAAGAGAAGTTACTCATCACTTTGAGCACTCGTATGCGAGACTATCTCAAGAAGAGAATCCACCCATTCGATGCATTCTTGAAATGTCAAAATCATATGATTGCCTTGGCCAAGGCCTATGTAGAACGTATGGTATTTATGGATTTCAGAACAAAAGTAGAAGCCTGTAAAGATCCTATGGCTAGACCTCTTTTAGATCAAGTATTGCAAGTATACAGTCTCTCTACTATTGCTGATGATCGCGGATGGTTTTTAGAGAATGATTATTTCGCTGGCAGTAAGTCTAAAGCTATCAGAAGACTGCTAGATAAACGATGTCAAGAGCTCAGACCGGAAGTATTGGCACTGGTGGACGGCTTTGGGATACCTGATGAGTTGTTGGCGGCGGATATTGCGGTGGGGTAAGGCTACTTAGCATTTAGAAAGCTTGAGATCTCCTCGGTGTAGGCGGTAGGCTGTTCCAAATCAATAAAATGCCCAGTATTTGGAATGATCTTGATTCTAATATTTTTGAATAACTCCACATACTCCTGAGTATACCCCCACGGTATATGATCATATTGACCCTTTAATATAAGTATTGGGATGTCAAGAGCTGCCATATCGGGTCGAGGGTCTTTTATATTTCTAAGACTTCTCACAGTCATAACATGGGTATAATATCCCAATCCCGCTGTTGATTGTTTAGCTATACTACTATCTCTTATTGCTGTCTGATTAAGTACATTATTAAGATGAGCATAAAATCGATCTACGTCCTGATCAGTAGTCCATTTCTTGCCTAGAGCAGATGCATACCATCTGATCCATCGATCTCTTAGACTATAGATTTCAGCATTAATATCTCGATTTGAGCGTTTAGGATGCTTGAAATTTAAGCTGTCAGGTGCTTTGGTAGAAACTAGGTTTTGGTCTATTGGGAATATTGGCCCCGGACTTGTCATGATGATTTTTTCTACACGATTAGGATGTTTTACGACATAAAAACTAGCTAATACACTACCCCAAGATTGACCTAGCAAAATGACTTGACTCGATCCGAGCTTATCAATTATAGCATGTAGATCATCGGTATGTCTTTTCAAGGTATACTCTGTAATATCCTCCAAGCGATGAGAACTACCACTACCAATCTGGTCATAAGCATACACATCATGGCCCAAATCTGTGAAGTTCCTTAAAGTCTCCACAATCCTCTCCGATATTACGCCTCCCGGACCACCATGTAAATAGATAATCGGTGTTTTATTCATCGAACTTTTACTTTCAAGATGTACATAAGCAATTCTTGAACCTGTCGATAAATGCCAATATTGAGTCCCTTCCAAAACTCGATGATCTAATACATCGTAACTCCTCGGAAAAAGCAAATAGACTATGATACTGATCAAACCAATAAAAAAAGTAAAACCGGCGATTGGAATTATGGATTTGATCATTAATCATGAAGGCATTCAATAAGTAAACGTATTAAAACATCTAAAAATTGAATCCTACATTATTTTTGACTCTCACAATCCACGAATCTAATCTGAGGTAGGTCTTCTACCTTAAGCTGCCATGCCAGTAGTGCTTGATGAATTTCATCTTTATGGTTTAAGCAAAACTCATGGTTATCAAATCCTTCACGAAGCGGAGGAAATAAAGAACCACTATTCAATCTACCTGAAGCGATCTCCTTGGTCAGAACTTTTATAGTTGTTTGCTCAAAAAATAATTTGGGCTGAGACTAACCTACATGAAAGAGGGTTAACACAAGTGTCCAATTTCTACAAGAATCAATGCCAGATGACTGTAGAGATCCCATTTCTGGAAACCCTTTTGCTTTGGCATAATTCATAAGTTTCTCAAAATTATTTTTAAAAATATCTCGCCTTATATTATTCTCCTTTACAACTGCATCTTGGTCAGACCAATCTTGTGGTATATGAGACTGATCTAATTCAAGCATATTACAATAGTCTAGTTCCGCTACCTTATCTCTACTACAACTATATATTAAGATCACAATGACCAATAAAACTGTCAAAACTATTGGCGATATAACTCTCATTCCATAACTATTAACACTTATTCTAAGACTGATTGGAACGTATCTTTAACAAACGATCTAAAGATATCAAAAATGAAGAACGTGAAAACCTTTACTTCTGCTAACCACCTATCTCCGATCTGCGCATGGGCATACGATCTATAATCGAAAACAGTTTTTCTGAGGTCATAATATCTTGCGTAGATATCTTAATCCCACCATCGAGACCAATTAAGATAAACTGGAAGTCTTCCTTAAAATCCCGCAGATTATCGATTGAAATTGATTTTATCGAGACAGATTCGTTCAGAAGTTTCAGCGGTTCCAATTTAATATTTTCATAACGAAAGGCTACTATTTTACGATCAGCAAGTCCAGCTTTTGCATCTTTCAATAGTTTGATCTGTTTCTCAGATTGCTTTCTATTTGATGACTGCGATCCGTTGATGACAACCACCCTATTTTTCCATTTTAGATCCTCCAAGCATTGTGCATTAACGTAGCCAGAAATCACGATACCTATCAAGAGAATCACAGCATGTTTCATAGAAAAATCTTGTTTTATAATTTCTAGAATGCTGATTAGCTGTAATAGTTCAAGCGAAGCTATCATCCTTTGAACAAATGCTCTTTTTTATTTTTTATTACCATATGCTACCCTTAACGCTTCAACAAAAAATACAAAAACTCCCTCCCCGACAAGGAGCTTACAATTACTTAATGATAGATGGAGAATTAGTAAAACAATGGCCCAAGCAAAGAGCGACGAGACTAGTAGTAGGTATAGATGACGTTGTTGAATATTCCTGTGGACTCAATCACCTTGGTGATGGTAACTTCTTTATTATCGTAGCTAATAAATGGATGAAAAAGCTTCAAAAAGAAGTAGGTGATACGGTAAGCTTTACGATAATCGAAGATCCTAATCCACTCGGTGTAGAAGTACCCGAAGTATTAACAGTACTATTGAGTCAAGATGAGGAAGCCAAGGTCATCTATGATCAAATCACGGATGGAAAAAAACGCAGTCTTATCTACTCCTTCAACAAAATCAAAAACGTAGATAGGCAAGTAGAAATCATTGTGGACTTTCTCAATAAGGAAGCTATCAAACTGAAAAATAAAGGTAAATAAGCCTGTTACCTGATCAGAATGCCCTAGAATTCTATTACATTGAGTTTATCAAAATAATGTGCTCCATGCGTTATCTGACTTTCTTAATGATTCTTGGTATTTTATCTTGTAATACTGCTAAGAGAGCCTACCTCAAACATGAAGAGTTTGGTCAAATATCTGCTTTACCGGAGCAAGGCTTAGTACATAAAGCATATCTCATCGGTGACGCTGGTGGGCTTGATGATTACCAAAGTGGCAAAAACTATGTTTTTGAAGCCGTGGAACGATCTATACTTGAAGATACACTTGCACCTAGCCTAGTTTTTTTGGGAGATAACTTATATCCTTCTGGGTTATCGGACCCCCATAGTCAAGATCGCAAACGTGAAGAACAAATACTCAATGCTCATATTGCCTTAGCCAAGGCCAATAAGGGGCAAAGCTACGTCATACCTGGAAACCATGACTGGAATGATGCCAGATCAGGTGGACGCAAAACGAATAAAAGACAGTACGATTATATCAAAGCGAAAACAGAGGAAGCAGGTATCAAATATCTACCGAAGAAGTCATGCGGAGATCCTGAAGTCGTCAAAATCAATAAAGATCTTGTCTATTTGTTCATCGATTCTCAGTGGTGGTTGCAAAAGTGGGATGCCGAGAATAACATGAATAAAGGATGTGATATCAAGTCTCGTAGGGCATTTGCAGATGAGATCAAAGATTTATTTTTGAAATACAAAAACAAACAGATCGTCGTATACCTCCACCATCCTTTCAAATCGAATGGTCATCATGGGGCAAAATTTTCGGCTAAAGATCACGTATTTCCGTTGACTAATATTTCTAAATATGCCTATGTCCCTTTACCAGGTATAGGGTCGCTTATGCCAATAGCAAGGAAGCTAGGCATCACAAGACAAGATAATACCCATCCACTTTATAAAGAGCTCCATGATGTATTTCTAGAAGCAATCAATTTATCTGGTGCCAAACGGATCATTTTTGCCTCGGGCCATGATCATAACCTACAATATTTTAAGACCAATCCCTTATTGACCGAAACAAATATCCATTACCTCGTGAGTGGATCAGGCTACAAAGAGTCTTATGCAAGAAAGGGCTCAGGGGCAGAATTTGTCTATGCAAAACGAGGTTATCAGGTCTTACATTTTTATCATGACGGGAGTATATGGCTAGATATATATGCGGTGGATAAGATTACAGGAATAGAAAAACATGTCTACCGCCAACAAATAGAACAAACCAAAAAAGGAGCTAGTAAAGGCTTTACTAAAGTTGATTACCCCACTCCACCAGATAGCCTTTCCACTATTCCAAGTACTGAGCTGAAGGCCGGAGCCTTCAAGAGATTCTTTCTGGGGGAACAATATCGCGATACTTGGGAGACAGAGATCAAAGTGCCAACTGTGGACCTTGCGAAGCTACACGGTGGCATGACTCCTCTCAAACTTGGTGGGGGTAAATCCTCTAACTCCTTACGTATGGAGTCCGCAGATGGTAAACAGTACATATTGAGATCTGTCAATAAGGACTATTATAAGCTTATCCCTGACGATTATAAAAATATCGTCTGGGTCAAGATATATGCGGACCAAAATGCCTCAGCTGTACCTTATGGAGCAGTGACCATACCTAAGCTATCGGATGCGATAGGTATACCACATACTAATCCAAAGCTAGTTTATCTTACTCATCAGGTATCATTAGGAGCCTATAACGAACTTATGCAAGAGGGGCTATATATACTTGAAAAAAGACCTGCAGGAGAAGCTTGGTCAGACGATACAGATTTTGACAATAGTCCTAAAATCATAGGATATAATGATCTTTTAGAAAAACTGAATACAAAAAGAGCGCATGTAGTCGACCAAAAAGCAGTCCTCAAGGCACGTTTATTTGATATGTGGATACATGACTGGGATAGGCATGATGATCAGTGGAGATGGGAACGATCCGATGAAGGTGATCTTAAAGTCTATCGTCCAATACCTAGGGATAGGGACTGGATATATTACAAATACGAAGGGCTGATATATCAGTTGGCAGCTCGATTTGTAATGAGAAAATTCCGTACTATGGATACGGAGATTAAGGATATTATTGGGCTCAATATGAGTGCTGCTCATTTTGATCGATCATTTTTGAATGAACTTAGTTGGGAAGATTGGCAAGAGATTACTCAAGAAGTACAGGCTGCGATATCAGAAGAGTTAATAGATGAGGCCTTAGCCGAACTACCTCCCGAATCCCACGATTTGTTAATCCCTGAAATCAAAGAAAAACTCCTCAAGCGCTGGAAAGATCTAGATCAATATGCCAAAGCCTATTTTGATATCTTATACAAAGAAGTAGACATTGTAGGTACTGATGGTAAAGATCATTTTACCATAACGGGTGCAGATAATAACAGTATTGAGATCACTCATATAAGAACTAGTAAAAAGAAAAAAGACGTATTGAGGTATCAGCGTATTTTTGACCCAAACAAGACTGATGAGATCCATATATTTGGCAGAGGTGATAACGACATACTAGAGTATCACGCTCATAGTCCAATTGCTATTCATTTTATTGGTGGTGAAGGAGATGACGAAATTATCAATACGCAGTTAGATTCTAAAACCGCTAAACTTACTGTATATGATGATAACCAAGGTGTAAAGCTTACTGGAATCAATGGAATCAAGACTATTTTCAACGATGAACTATCTACAAATAATTATGATAGACTCCACTTCAAATATGACTCTACTTTGCCTAAATTAACCTTTGGATATACTTATGATGATGGCCTATGGTTTGGTGGTGGATTTACAAGGATAAAGCATGGTTTTCGACAAGAGCCATATGAGTATAAGCATGACTTTAATCTAAGCTTTGGCACTAATTCTAGGAGTTCTGTTCAACTAGATTACTCCTTACATATGCCAGAGATACTTAATAGTAAGTGGGGAGTCAAAAACACAATCTTTATCCATTACCCTAATTATGTCAATTTCTTCGGTTTTGATAATGAGCTAAGTACCGAGGATGTAGATGTGAGGTTCAATACCGTAAGATTTAATAGTTATGGTGCAGATATCATGCTCCATCGAGCCAACCGAAGTGAGTCCATTCAATTCAATATCGGAACGTACTATGAGTCACACGAAATCGAGATTCAGGATAATCGAATAGCTGAGGTCTACGACTTTTTTACGGAAAAAAATTTTGAACGTGATCATTATCTTGGTTTACGTTCAAGTATTTCTATGGCCTCAAAAGACAATGAATTGAGTCCTAAGTTTGGTTTTGAATTCGATACACAGTTTTCGTATCAGTATAGGCTTAATGACGATCTATATAACGGAAACTTTCATATCTCTTTAAATACGTATACTTCTTTATCCGTGAGACCTGAGATTGTATTGGCGAATAGAGTTGGATATGATTTGATCACAGGCAATTCAGAGTGGTACCAATTACCTTCTCTCGGCAATGATAGTAATATTAGATCGCTACGAAATAATAGGTATCGTGGTGATGCCGTATTCTATCATATGATCGATCTACGTCTCAAATTATTTGACTGGAACAATCGTATTATTCCGATGACCATTGGAGCTACAGGAGGATTTGACTATGGTAGATACTTTGGTGGTAGCGATAACAATTATTACCATGGGTATGCTACAGGACTGAGCTTCAATGTATTTGATCTTTTCATTTTTCACCCTTATATGAGCTTTGGTCAAGAAGAGAATCTATTCATCTTGAAATCAGGTTATGCATTTTAACTATAGACACTGAGGGATTCAATTGTTATTGACGTCTAAGAAGAATCATCATTCAAAAGTATTTTGATCATACGAAAAACAATACTCTATACATACCTGATGTGGCTAAGCTCTGCATGTTCTTATGGTCAGGTAGAGTTAAGCTTTGAGCCATCTTTGTCAAATAATTCTATTCTGAGTAATGAAAAAATCCAGGATAGCCTGACCATCGATGTATTCAAGATGTATATTGGTAATATTGCTTTTCATAGTATAAAAAGCGGAAGCTGGAATAAATATGATGATTACTTTCTTTTAGATTCTACAGATCCTGCAAGTTTTCGCATAAAGATCAATTCTGAAGTAAGTGCTGAGATCGACTCTATCCAGTTTGGGATAGGTGTA
>JAHDGW010000351.1 GCA_020631635.1 Saprospiraceae bacterium | reverse complement strand
TGGTACAATCACAACTCCCGCGTACGCTTAATGTACTAGATGAGTTTACGATGCCCGTTACGATTTTTAAAGATGATGCATCGATTAATGATGTACAGCTTTCTCTCAAAACAGATCCTGCATTTATTGCAGTAGAAAAAACTCAGCAGTCCATCAATATGCGAGCGGATGATCAGATCTTGAGCGGATTCAACCTGAAAATTAGGGATCAAGTAGGGATTACAGATATAGCTTTATCAGCTAATGCAGCTAGACACCAAGCTGCGGAAGACACAGAGATTGCCATCCAATATCCTAATGCCTATGCCACAGATAGTAAGCAGTATGTGATCCCTCCAGGGGAATCCAAAATAATCGAAGTAGAAGCACAAGGATTCATCAATGCATTTGAATCAAAATTTCAAATAGGTGGAGCTAAAGTTCCGCGCTTGACAAGCTTCAGTGAAAGTCTCTTGAGATACCCGTATGGATGTTTAGAGCAGACGACATCTAAAGCGATGAGCCAATGGATGTTGGGTAAAATATTCAATCTGGAGCCTATAAGTGATCGCAAAAGACGAGAAAATCTGCAAGCGGCTGTACTTAAGCTTCGAAGATTTCAAAGATCAGATGGCGCTTTTAAATATTGGAATAGTGGATATTATCACACTTGGGGAGACCTACATGCGGGATTGTTTTTGACAGATCTTATAGCTGAAGGAGATGACTATAATGCCAAAGCCATCTTAGATAAATGGACGAGCTACACCTATAGAATCGCCAATGAATGGTCCGCTCAAAATCTTTCTGGAGACAATGTGAAAAACAGAGAGCAATTTATACAAGTGTATAGACTATTCGTTTTGGCAAAAGCCAATAAACCTGCGAAGTCTGCTATGAATAGATTTAAGAAGTCGCAGACAAGTGAAAATCCAATGATCTATTGGTTACTAGCAGGAGCCTATCAGCATGCCGGCTATTATTCTGAAGCAGTCAAATTGATTGAAAAGGCTGAGAGTATACAGAAAGGAACGAAGTATAATCACTACGCGGCAAGCTTTGGAAACTCTACTAGAGACCTCGCTTTAGTGATCGAGGTTTTGGCTGCTTTTGATGATTTTCAAGATAAAAAGAAGCTCTACTATGATCGTTTTATCAAAGAGATGGATGAACGAAATTATTACAGCACTCAACTCATGGCATATAGTTTTAGAGCGGTTTACTTTTACTTTGGTAAGCAATTGGATATAGCTTCAAAATCGGAGTTTTCGATTATCAAGGATGGGAAAGAAGCCATCTTCGAAATCCCGTCTGTAGAACCGATGGACTATAGCTTAGCAAAATTCGATAAGCCCAGTACAGCCGTAAATATCAAAAATACAGGTGACGCAGAGCTATATGTTGTACAGACGGATCGATATATCAGTGATAATTTGCGTCAAGCTCCATCCGCTAAAAATCTTAGCCTGAATGTAGAATACCGAAATGCCCGAACACAATTGACAGACTTATCGGATATCAGGGTAGGCGATGATCTAGAGATCACAATCAAGCTCAAGAACCTGAGCGCATTATCCGTCGAGAATCTAGCTTTGAATGTAAAAATGCCAAGTGGATGGGAACTCAAAAACCCAAGACTCTATGAATCCGATGTAGTGAATAGAAACTATATCCATCAAGATTTTCGAGATGATCGGGTATACACATTTTTCGAAATGAAAGCTGGGGAATCCAGAACGTATACATTTAAAGCGAAAGCGGCATTTAAAGGGTCATTTTACCTGCCTTATGTGAGTTGTGAAAATATGTATAACGATACTTACTATGCCAAGTCATCTTCAAGCGTCATCACGATCAATGATTAAGTATAAAAGACATATCATATACTTGATTTTAGCATGTTTTATATTGCTCATGTTGATCCCTTTGCCAAGTTATAGGCCAAGCTTCAGTCATGCGATATATGCTGAAAATGGTACATTATTGTCCGCTCAAGTATCGGCTGAGGAGCAATGGTGTTTTCCTCTAGAGCAAAATATGCCTGAGGATCTTGCCACTTGTATTGTACTTTTTGAGGATGAGTATTTTCATTACCATTTGGGAGTTAATCCTGTTGCGATTCTCAAAGCTGGGATTGATAATTACAAGCGAGGTCGTGTATTTAGAGGAGCAAGCACCATACCGATGCAAGTCATGAGGATGAGATCTCGTCATCACAGCAGATCGTTTTCCAATAAATTGTACGAGAGTTTGGCTGCGGTCAAATATTCAATTCTCAATAGCAAAACAGAAGTACTCCATGATTGGGCAGAGATGGCGCCTTTTGGTGGTAATACCGTCGGAGTACAGGCTGCTGCACTGCGATATTTTGGTCGTAGTTTGGATAATCTAAGCTGGAGTGAATATGCCTTACTAGCGGTTTTACCCAATGGCCCTAACCATGCTAACCTATCCAAAAACAGACATCTGCTCAAACAGAAAAGAGATTTTCTTTTACGTAAGCTTCAAGACCGTGGTCACTTTGAACCATCAGATTTAGCACTTTATTTGGATGAAGAGTTACCCACCTATGTAAGGACTATTGAGCAAAATGCTTTACATGCATTGCAGTTTGCTAAAGAGAAAGAACCCTCAAAATATATCCATCGATCAACGATTGATCAAGAGATTCAGCATCGACTGCATGATATCTTGGATCAAGAGATTCTTCATCTTCATTCAGATGATATTGGTCATGTTGCTGTCGTAGTTTTGGATGTGAAAAATGATAAATGTGTAGCGTATGCTTCGAATAAGACCAATAAAGGTCAAGGTTATAATTATATCGATTTAGCACAATCGGCCCGTAGTTATGGTAGTCTTTTGAAGCCATTTTTGTATTTACATGGTCTAGAACATGGTCATTTTTTACCTGGTCAGTTGATCGCAGATGTTCCTACATATATCGCTGGTTTTAGTCCAGAAAACTTTGATAAACAGTTTCGAGGTGCTGTACCGATGGAGCAAATGGTATCGCAATCACTCAATGTACCTGCCGTAAGAATGCTGCATCAAGTTGGGTTGAAATCCTTTTATAAAGATCTAAGCAAGTACCCCATCGGA
>JAHDGW010000350.1 GCA_020631635.1 Saprospiraceae bacterium | reverse complement strand
TTTACTTACGAAATACTCGTTTCATTTTGACCCCGTCACGATGAAGAAATGGTGGAAAGAAGGCTACAACCATGCAAAATCTAGAGTCCTACAATAGTAAAACTTTAAAAAAAGCTTTGATGTAATAGAACTACTATTAATAAATTATGTTTAGAGGCTTTATGAAAATAAAACAGGTAATATATATCAGTCTTGTATGCATATGCTTAGGATGCGTACTAGTAGAGGCTATATCACCGCTCATAGATATGTATGCTCTAGAGCAAGGTCCTGAAACAGAGGCTGAAAAATATGAAAAAGAGATAGAAGAAGAGCTCAAGAAAGAAGACTTTATAGAGCGCTGGAGCTACATGCAGGTGGTAGTAGATTATCATCATATATTGAACGCTTCTACTCTACCGCTTATAGATGATCATATTCCTTGTATTATCAAGCCGCCACCAGATCATGCTTGACCAGTTTTTCTCAACTCAGGATGCTTAGTCTTACTAGCATTCTTTTCAAATTATTTATTCTTACATTTTGTCAATTCATTATAAATGAAAAACGAAAATCTTTTTTCTCACTTGAAAAATGATCTACCTTCTAGTATCGTAGTATTTTTTGTAGCCTTACCATTATGTTTGGGTATTGCCTTAGCAAGTGGGGCGCCTCTATTTTCTGGTCTGATAGCAGGAATAGTAGGCGGTATCGTGGTAGGTGCTCTCAGTGGTTCGAGTATCGGAGTAAGCGGCCCGGCCGCAGGATTAGCAGCTATTGTTTTTTTAGCCATTCAAGACTTCTCAGAGACTTATGGAAGTTTTGAAGCAGGATTTAAGGTATTTTTAGTTGCGGTGGTATTAGGTGGTATTATACAAATCATCTTTGGAATATTACGCTTAGGTATTATAGGGTATTTCTTTCCATCATCGGTGATCAGAGGTATGCTTACCGGTATTGGTATTATTATTATCCTTAAGCAGATTCCTCATTTCTTTGGATATGATTCAGATCCCGAAGGCGATTTTGCATTCAATCAAGTAGATGGGGGCAATACCTTCTCTGGCATCATGGATGCCTTTAATAATATAAGCATCGGTGCTACACTTATTGGTCTTGTATCATTAGGGATATTATTACTTTGGAGTAATGTTTTATCTAAAAAAGGAAAATTCTTTCAACTCGTACAAGGTCCTCTAGTGGCCGTTGTTGTAGGTATTATCTATTATCTACTTACTGCCTCAAATTCTACATTTGGCATTAGCCCTGATCACTTAGTGAGTGTCCCTGTCCCTGATAATTTTGATTCATTTCTTGGTCAGTTTAGCTTTCCTACCTTTAGTGCTCTTACCAATCCTGCAGTATGGATCACGGCATTTACACTAGCCTTGGTAGCAAGTCTAGAAACATTGTTATGTGTAGAAGCTACGGATAAATTAGATCCACATAAAAATGTGACTCCAACTAATCGAGAACTATTTGCCCAAGGTACGGGTAACATAGTATCAGGTCTTATAGGTGGCTTACCTATTACACAGGTTATCGTGAGGAGTTCTGCCAATATACAGTCTGGCGGTCGTACTAAAATGTCTGCCATAATTCACGGATTCTTTCTCCTATTTGCGGTCATATTAATTCCGACATTATTGAATAAGATTCCCTTATCTGTATTAGCGGCAGTACTATTTATCGTAGGTTGGAAATTAGCCAATCCTGCTTTATTTAAGAAAATGTTTGATCTAGGCTGGATGCAATTTATCCCATTTATTATTACGGTATTGGGTATAGTGTTCACGGATCTATTAGTAGGTATCGGATTAGGACTTGTGGTGGGTATCTTTATTATACTGATCAAAAGTTACCAGAATTCTCATTTCTTACACAAAGAAGATCCTGATGTAGATCATAAGAATGTGAAAATGACTTTGGCAGAGGAAGTAACTTTTTTCAACAAAGCAGCCATCTCAAGAGAACTTGACAATATACCTGAGGACTCCAAACTAACATTAGATGTGAGAAAAACGAGATATCTCGATCATGACATTATCGAAATATTAGAAGACTTTACTATAAAAGCAAAAGAAAAAAATATTAACGTAACACTACTTTCAGAAAGAGGGACGGTAGAAAATCCAGATAGCTATATCGCTTTGTTTAAACTACGTCCAAAAAAAGAATTTAGTAACATATAAATAAAGATTATGAATGCACAAAATGCTCAAACACAAGCTGAATTAAGCCCTCAAAATGCCTTAGACTTACTAAAAGAAGGCAACCAAAGATTTTTAGATAAAACCCCTCATCATAGAGATTTAATGCAACAAGTATCTGAAACTACAGGAGGGCAGTGGCCTTTTGCAGTGGTACTGAGCTGTATCGATAGTCGAGTACCTGCAGAGATTGTTTTTGATCAAGGAATTGGAGATATTTTCTCCGCAAGAGTTGCGGGTAACTGCGTAAATCCAGATTTGCTAGGCTCTATAGAGTACGGCATAAATGTAGCTGGCTCCAAGCTCATCGTAGTGCTAGGTCATACACATTGCGGAGCGATAAAAGGAGCTATCGATGCCGAAGCTGTCAATAAGCTAGGGATGGGTAGTCTCAATCATCTACTGACAAGATTTGAATCTTCAGTACAAAAATGTTTACATCAAGGTGCCGAGCGAACTTCTTCTGATAAGGAGCTGGTCAACAATGTAGTACATGAAAATGTCAAAAAAGTAATAGAAGATATCAAGAATCAATCCCCTACTTTGAAAGCAAAAGAAGAAAAGCAAGACATCAAAATAGTAGGAGCAGTGTACGATGTGGAAACAGGAAAAGTCAATTTCCTATAGCCCATGGTAACTAGCCTTAATTTATAATTGGGCTTTCATCAGAAACATATGAAATCAGCGGCTTTCTAATTTGTTAGGAAGCCGTTTTTTTATGTCTATCAGAGAACATAAGAACATCATCACCACCTATCCAGTAGTGCAGAATGGGCACTACCACGAGCTGATTCAATCAGAAATTAATATGGAAAATTTATTTGATGAATAATTATTACGTGGAGAAATGTATGTAAAAAAGCTACATTTCTCCGCACAAAAAATCAGATTA
>JAHDGW010000349.1 GCA_020631635.1 Saprospiraceae bacterium | reverse complement strand
ATGGATTGCCCGTCATTGCGCTTGATGTCATCAAACGTAAAGGAGAAAACTTACTTTTTGCTGCAGATGAAATCAAAAAAAATCTCGTAGAAATAGAAAAGGAACTACCTGACGATCTCAAGGTAAGCCTCTTCAACGACCTCTCCGTATATACCCGAAATGAAGTTTCCAATCTTGAAAATAGTATCATCTCAGGAGTCATATTAGTAATCTTGGTCTTACTCTTCTTCTTAGGATTGAGAAACGCCTCTTTTGTAGGAATGGCTATACCATTGTCCATGCTGACAGGGATTTTGATTCTATATATGACAGGTACGATCATGAATATCGTAGTACTCTTCTCATTAATTTTAGCACTAGGTCTCTTGGTAGATAATGCCATTGTAGTGGTAGAAAATATATACCGCTATATGCAAAATGGCTATGATGGAAAACTAGCCGCCAAGTATGGTACAGGTGAAGTAGCCATGCCAATTATTGCTTCTACAGCGACTACTTTAGCAGCTTTTATACCGCTTGCCTTTTGGCCTGGGCTGATGGGTGAGTTTATGAGGTACATGCCTATCACTCTGATCATCGTATTGAGTTCTTCCCTGTTTGTAGCTTTAGTGATCAACCCCGTATTGACTTCTAAATTTATGAAAGTAGAAGAAAAAGCGGAGTCCAAGGAACAGTATAATCGATCACGAAGAAATGTCCTGATTGGATTATTAGTCATGCTGGGTGTAGGTGTATTAGCACATTTTGCACAGGTTGCTTGGATTAGAAATCTGATGGGCTTTGCTATCATCATTTCTGCGCTCAACTTTTTTGCACTCAAGCCATTGAGTATTCGATTTCAAAATAGTTTTCTTCCTTGGTTAGAAGGTATTTACAATAAATTTATCTCTTTTGCACTTCGTAGGTTTAACCCACTTTTCATCTTTGGAGGAACCTTCGTATTGTTATTCGTAGCATTGATGCTGCTGGCCATCAAACCCCCTCCAGTAGTACTTTTCCCATCGGCAGAGCCCCTATATGTAAATGCTTTTGTAGAGCTCCCAATAGGAAAGTCCATTGAAGAAACAAATACCATCGTCAAAGAAATCGAGAAAGATATATTAGAAACTGTAGGTGAAAGAGCAACCATAGTAGAAGCCGTTTTGACTCAGATCGGAGAAGATACTTCAGACCCAAATTCACCTCCAGAACCAGGTTTTACACCCAATAAAGCTAGAATAACGGTGCAATTTGTAAAAACAGAAGATCGAGGAGATATCAAATCCTCCGTCATCATGAAAGACATGAGAGAAGCCTTGCAAGGCGATAGTGGCGTAGAAATTTCTGTAGATAAAAATGCAGATGGACCACCTGTAGGCAAACCGATCAATATTGAGTTTAGAGGCGAAGACGTAGATACGCTAGTAGCACTTACCCAACGAGTAAAACAGTATCTTGATGACCAAGCCATCGGTGGTATAGAAGAACTCAAGTCTGATGTGAAAATTGGAAAACCTGAGTTACTCATTAATATTGATAGAGAAGCAGCAAGACGATACGAACTCTCCACCTTTACCATCGCAAGTACATTACGTACGGCACTTTTTGGTAAAGAAGCTACAAAATTTAAAGTAGGAGAAGACGAATATCCAATCACCATACGACTCAAGGATGATCAGCGAAATAACATTACTTCTCTCATGAATCAGAAGGTGACGTTTAGAAATCCTGCAAATGGGCGTATCGTACAAGTTCCTATCAGTACCGTGGCAGATATTGAGTATTCTTCTACGTACAATAGTATCAAACGAAAAGATTCGCAAAGGGCCATTACTTTATTTTCTAATATTCTGGATGGCTATATACCCAATGACGTGATTGGCAATATCCAATTTGCTTTAGATAGCTATGAATTACCGGAAGGGTATACCTACGAGTTTACGGGAGAGCAGCAGCAGCAAGCTGAGGATATGTCTTTTTTGACGGGCGCATTTTTGGTAGCTCTTTTTGCCATATTCATTATCATTGTTGCCCAGTTCAATTCGATCATTTCGCCATTCATCATCGTATTATCTATCCTCTTCAGTACGATTGGTGTATTCCTTGGGTATTTTATTACTGGCGATACGGTATCTATCGTATTCTCAGGAGTAGGTATCATCTCACTGGCAGGAGTAGTCGTGAATAACGCCATCGTACTTATAGATTATATCAATCTACTCATCAAGCGTAAAGCAAGAGAGAAAGGAGTCAGTGGTATGTCTGATCTATCCGTTGAAGAAATACGAAATTGTGTTATCGAAGGTGGTGCTACTAGGTTACGTCCTGTACTGCTAACGGCTATCACAACAATATTAGGTCTTATTCCGCTGGCCATTGGCTTCAATATGAATTTCTTTACGTTGATCAGTGAACTCGATGCGAATATCTTTATCGGAGGAGATAATACAGCACTTTGGGGCCCTATGGCATGGACCATCATCTATGGACTTACATTTGCAACATTCTTGACCTTAGTTGTGGTACCTGTGATGTACTGGTTATCTTATAGAATGATCAACTTCTTCTCTCAAAAATCTAAAGCAACATCTCTAAAAGCAAAAAGTGCATAGAACTTTTATATACGTAAAGCGTAAACAATGTTTTAATTTGTTTACGCTTTATGTATATTTATAGACGTGTATGTTACTCATATTAAATCTGGTAAACGTCTAAATATTTTAGTAGAGCCTGTAAAGCCTAGTGATTATAGTTCCATTACTAAGATGAAGTTCTTCTTCAATTGGAAGCTTGAAAAAGATTACGATGTATATAAGCTAAGCTTGGGTTCTGAGATACTGGCACTAGCTTCAATTGAAAAATTTAGTGAGGAGTATCGTTTGCATATCAGATTGATGTCAGTAAATGTACATCAGAAAGGAAGGTCCAAAGACTATGACAGAATCATAGGTAATTTACTTACTTATATTTCCAAATTAGCTATTGGAGAATATGCAGAGCTTGCTTGTGTATCCCTAAAGCCTAAGGGTGCAGTCGCTCAACATTATATAGATACCTATGGTATGAATATAACGGGTGCTACGCTAAGTTTGGAGCTTCCTGAAATTTTTAAAC
>JAHDGW010000348.1 GCA_020631635.1 Saprospiraceae bacterium | reverse complement strand
GCGACGCCGGCTTCTATTGCCTGGGGAAAGATGATGATGAGTGAGGGGCACTGAGTAGCTAATATACAACGCACACCTAAAGTGCAGAACCAATCAGGCGTACCTTATATCGAAGCATCTATGGCTGTCGTCCGCAGTGAAGCGTGTCTCCGCGGGAGTCTCTGAGCCAATAATGTCTTTGAGATCCATAATAGCCAAGGCGCTACTTATTTTTTTAGTTAAGCTATAGATAATGGAATAAGTTATTTACTGCTTAGTCGCAGAGAATCATTCCGCTATACGCATATGCTTTATAGCCATCCATATCCTTCACGAATTAATGCAACTGGCGGAAATACTCTCTATGGTCGTTTTTCTATAGCGGGCGTGACTGTGGCTCGGACAGGTATCTATCCAGTAACTCATCGAGACCATAAAATTGACCACCCGTTACTAGAATCTGAAGGTGTGAGACCTTTTAATGATTACTATTTTTCTGACTTTGTCACTAGAATCCATCAAGGAGACACTCTTAGAGGATCTATAGAACTGGCTCATGTACCAGAATACGGCCGATATACCGATGGTAATTACGAGATGATAGCCCAGTATATCGATGTTCGTGGTAATATCTATGAATCAGACACCTACTCCTTCAGCCTTGATAATTTTCGCCCGTATGTGAAGTTTAATAGAGCAGAGTTAGAAGGGTAAATAATCAGCATAATCCCTCTAAATCAAAAAAAAGTTCTTAAAGACGGACACAACTCCTAACTTCATGACACATAACTCTGACGTGTCACATTGGATTAGCTTTCACAGAGGCTATAAGATCATCATTCAACCACCACAATCGCATGCGAAAACACTCATACTTCTTGCTTACACTACTTGTTACATATGGGGTCATGGTATCCTGTAGTTCTTGCACGTCATCCAGTGAGGCCGTAATCTCGGATGAGCCCAGACCAAGTCAATATGAGCGCTGGAAAGAAATGAGACACTTTCCTATTCAGCAAGATACCGCCCCGTTTCACAGATTTGGAGATATTGTGGTTAAGAGAAATGGTATGAGTGAAGGCGCTTATATCTCAAAGAACATAGACGGATATCGGTATACAGAGCATTACCCAAATGTTCTGAACAAATCGCGAGCAAATCCAACCAAGTCCCTTGAAGTACTTTTTTTCGATTCTACTCGAACTCAGGTATTAAAGACGCTGAACTTCAGAGAGCTAAATCCATATATGGCACGCTTCGATAATGCAAAGTGGGGATATCCAAGCTTCGAATACTATGAGGCACCACTTGAAAGCGATGAGGGCGAATATGACAATGCGGTTCCTGACACGATGCTTACTTTCTATAACGGCGGACATATGTATAAAACTGGATATGTACACGTCATCTACTCATGTGTAGGCGTAAAGGACAACAAGATGCTCACATGGGAGTCTACGATTTTGATTTTTGATTCACAAGGTAATCTGAGTGGATCAGTGACTGAAAACAATCAAACGGGTATAGCTATCGCATCCCAAGATGGTGACATTTTATCCTATGGGTATGGCAACTACAATGAAAATCCTTATGATGATGCTCCTGATGGTGAAGTACGAATCAGAGACCTGAAAACCGGTGGACTGGTATATGTTACCCAGGGTGAACCTGGTATTCGAGTGATGATGGGTCCTGTATTTGAACTAGGTAATTGGATCGGTATCGGACACACAGAGTATCGAAATGACAACCAGCAAACTCGAGTTGTTGAGCTGATAGATTTAGATAATCGGTTAAGCTATAAAAAAACCGTTCCGAACGATGAGTACATGAAGTTAAGAGGAGAACTGGTAGGCTGGAAAGACATTCTAGAATATTTCAAGATCAAGCCAAAATCATTCTAGAAATGCGAAGAATTCTGCTCTTTTCGGTTCTTTTGGTGATCTGGAACATTACTTATGGACAACCGCAATACCGCACTTGGAACGATCCTTCCCTAGATACTGCGGATACTCTTCATCAATTTGACCAAGCTGCTAATTTCCGTAGTTTGCTGATCTCAGAAGACTTTGGGCCGCGTCAGCTAGGTAATGATCAATACCAGTGGCACGGTGGTGTTGATTACAACTCCCAAGCAGGAGATGATGATTTGGGTGATATGCTCATTGCTCTAGAAGCTGGACAAATCAGTGAGTACAGTCAAATGCTTAGTGGTACTAAATCGATCTTAATAGAAGCTGAAGGGCCAAATGGACATCATCTGCGATATGTTCATGTGTTTAACGGCGGAGTTCTTTCTGTTGAATTGATCGGCTCCCCGAACGGTATGTCTACTGGTGGATGTCTCTTGAAGGCAATGGATGCACCAAATGACGACTTGCAGAATCAAGGAAACCAGAAGTGGGCTATTGTCGTCAGAGATAATGCGGTTTACACGGCCTATGGCCCTGAACCTCCTATGCCTCCTGGCTATGTGAGCTTTATGGATGAGAATGACTCCATGCGCACTCTGCTCGTTAATCATCAAGTGCCGCAGGGAGTTTCGTTTGCTCCATTAGGCGATTCAGAAAACTACCCCGCTCATCTACATCTGGAAATACTTACGCAGACTAATGACAATGGTGCTGCTATACTTGCTGGAGATGATCGATTTGCCAAAGATCCACTGCAGCTGTATCCACATGATGAGCCAGATTATAATCTAGGAGTTTACCTGGAAGACGATGTGAGAGAAGGAATCGAGATCATTTACCCCGGCAGTGAAACCAGTACTATACAAGCGCACGCACAACTCGCAAATCAAGCAGGTAATAATCCCGTCAATCGATACAATGTTGTTATGAATGTCGACCTCGTAGAGTTTGTGATTAAAGCACCTGGTCAAGATACATTTTCTCTTATACGGGGTGCATGGTACGATTCTAAACTGTCTCACGGAGCCCGAATCGATCATCAGAGGCATAATATGTCCCTCAATCTTGGTAATCAATATGTAGGCAGCTGGAGACACACTCACATGCAGCCTTTTGCATACGCCGGTGCCACCGCACCAAACGGTCATCAACCAAGAGATGACTATTATTATGCCGATTTCTGCACTCGTATACACACAGATGACCCTGGAGACAGA
>JAHDGW010000347.1 GCA_020631635.1 Saprospiraceae bacterium | reverse complement strand
GCACCTGCTTCTGAATAATCATGATCTGAGAAGCTAGAGTTATCACCCGCTCCACGCTCAATGATGACTCTATGACCATAACCCGTAAGCGTTCTTATAGAATTGGGTACCAATGCTACACGATCCTCACTCAGCCGGCTTTCTTTTGGAATACCGATCAGGACTTTCTTCTTTTTAGATTCTATCGCTAGCGTTTCGACTTGTGTCTCGTACTGACCAGCCGTAAAAAACTGAGAAAATTGTAGCGGTTTCTTGATATCATCCATGCCTCAGAATCTATATTATAATTTTAAAAATCTACTACGCAATATAGTGCTTTATTCAAGCAAAGCGAAAATCTCAATAAGACAAGGAAAGTACAATCCTCAGCTTAGCTTCACATGGATCGTCCTGCTTTCGTCTGCCTCTGCCACAATATGTATATGTATGTATTGATCAGGTAAAAGAGATGCACCTACTTCAGGCCATTCTATAAGGCAAGTATTTCCAGAATATAGATATTCTTCAATTCCAATATTCATGAGGTCCTCTACATTTTCTATCCGATACCAATCCATGTGAAATATCTTCCCATGCTCCGCTTCATATTCATTGATAACTGAAAAGGTAGGACTTGATAAACCTGACTTTACTCCTAGACTTGAGCATAATAAATTGCAAAAGGTAGTCTTTCCTGCTCCCAAATCACCTGTTAAAACTACTACTCTGCCTGAAATATCACCTGCAAACTCGGTAGCGAATTCAGCTAAAGCATTTATGTTTTTTATTGATTTTTCTATGACATTTTCAGTTTTCATATACCGATACTAAATGGATTGAATTCAAAATTATAAAAAATAGCTTTTCTAATATGTAATTAACTGAAATTAAAACGATTACAGCTAAAGGTAAAATTTAATAAATGTTCTGATATCTCTGGGATTAAACATACAAAAAATCATATTTCAGTAGTCTTTTTCGTACTTTTGCGGCTGAAATAATGAAGAAGTCTGAATGAGTCAGAATAAAGGAAATTACGGTGCTGATAATATACAAGCACTTGAAGGATTAGAAGCAGTAAGGAAGAGACCTGGCATGTATATCGGGAGTACTGATAGCAAGGGTCTTCACCACTTGGTCTGGGAGGTCGTGGATAACTCTATCGATGAGCACCTTGCAGGTCACTGTACTGATATTGATGTAGTTATCCATAAAGGTAATAGCATCAGTGTAAGAGATAATGGTCGTGGTATTCCAGTAGGAATGCATCAAAAATTACAAAAATCAGCCCTAGAGGTTGTAATGACCGTACTTCATGCAGGTGGTAAATTTGACAAAGATACCTACAAAGTAAGTGGTGGTCTTCATGGTGTAGGAGTATCATGTGTAAATGCACTTTCCTCTGATCTCAAAGTAGAAGTTCATAGAGAGGGTAAGTATTACATGCAAGAATATAAGCAGGGTAAGCCTCAAGCCGACGTCAAAGAAATGGGTACAACCAGTATCCGAGGTACATCCGTGACTTTTCAACCTGATGATGAAATATTTGAAACCCTTGAATATAAATTTGAAACATTAGCGGGCAGACTTAAGGAGCTTTCATATCTCAATAGTGGATTGCACCTCAGCCTTACGGATGAACGTGTAGTCATAGAAGGCTCGCCAAAAAGAGAGGAATATTTCTCTGAGGGTGGATTGAAAGAATTTGTCAAATATTTAGACGAGTCGAGACCACCTCTCATCGAAGAACCTATACACGTCATAGGCAAGGAAGAAAATGTAGAGGTTGAAGTAGCACTTCAATATAATACTAGCTACTCTGAGAACATTTACTCCTTCGTCAATAATATCAATACACGAGAAGGTGGTACTCACGTCAGTGGTTTTAGAAGGGCAGTAAATAGAGAGTTTTCTAAATATGCTGAGGACAATGGTTTTTTTAAGCAGTGAGGATTTTAGAGAAGGACTCACAGCTATTGTGTCTGTCAAAGTACCAGAACCTCAATTTAAAGGACAGACTAAAGGAGAACTAGGAAATAGTGAAGTCACAGGTATCGTATCAAGAGCCTGTGGAGAAGCTTTAAAGTACTTTTTGGAGGAAAATCCAAAGATGGCCAAACGTATCATTGACAAAGTGATATTGGCTGCCACTGCCAGAAATGCAGCTCGCAAAGCTCGTGAGATGGTACAGCGTAAGAATGTACTTGCTGGAGGTGGTTTACCCGGAAAACTTTCTGATTGTAGCTCTAAAGACCCAGCAGAGTCAGAGATATTTCTAGTAGAGGGAGACTCGGCAGGTGGTACAGCCAAGCAAGGTCGTGACCGTCACTTCCAAGCCATTTTACCGCTAAGGGGTAAAATCCTAAACGTGGAGAAAGCCTTAGAGCACAAGATCTATGAAAACGAAGAGATCAAAAATATATTTACGGCACTAGGTGTACGTATAGAAGAACAAGACGGCGAACGAGTACTCAATATCGAGAAGCTCAGATATCATAAAATAGTCATCATGTGTGATGCCGATGTAGATGGAAGTCACATTGTTACGTTGATACTTACTTTCTTATTTAGATATATGAGAGTCCTAGTAGAACAAGGCTATGTCTATATTGCTGCACCTCCTCTTTATCAAGTAAAAAAAGGAAGTAAAAGTGTATACTGCTGGAATGATGAAGAACGTAAAGATGCTATAGCGCAATATGGTGGCAGTCCTGATAATATGGGAGGAATCAAAATCCAACGATATAAGGGTCTCGGAGAGATGAATGCTGAACAACTCTGGGAAACCACAATGAATCCTGACGAACGTACCATGCGCAAAGTAACTATCGAAGATGCCGTAGAAGTAGATCGTGTATTCTCAATGTTGATGGGTGACGAAGTACCGCCGAGACGTAAATTTATAGAGGAAAATGCCGTATACGCTAATGTAGACGTATAGACTGTGATCATTATTGATAGAATATTAGCTCAGTTAGAAGAACATAAATCAAATTCAGCACTACAATATCTACTAACTGCCATACAGCAGAACATAAAACAACAGGCAAGCGCTAAAGTAAATTTTATATGTACTCATAATTCACGTCACAGTCATATTGCACAGATGACCTTTGAGCTTGCCTGCCAATATTACGAATT
>JAHDGW010000346.1 GCA_020631635.1 Saprospiraceae bacterium | reverse complement strand
ATATTACGAATTACATAATATCTCAGCTTATTCGGGAGGTACGGAAGCTACTGCTCTCAATGAACGCATCGTCTTCGCCGCTGCGAAACATGGAATCACATTATATACCAATGCTGTCGGATCTCAAAATCCGCAATATCTACTGGATCATCCTTTTTATAGATTTAAACTTCCATTATTCTCTAAGGTATATACTCATCATATTAATCCTAGTGCAGCATACATCGCGGTACTAGTTTGCGATAGTGCTGCAGAATCATGTCCCATTGTACAAGGAGCTAGCTCCCGTATAGCCTTGCCGTACAAAGACCCTAAAGTAGCTGACGATAGCCCTCAGGAGTTACAGCATTATATGGACAAATTTATAGAGATAGGTACGGACATGTTTTGGCTGGTCTCTAAGATAAAAGAAACGATATAGCACTAATTATAAAATTCAATGGATAACGAGAGCTAAATTGAGACGTGATTGTTTGGTCTCCAAGGTACAGAGCAAAAACTGGTAGTTAAATATTAGGAATTGAATGGCTTACCTAAGAAATATTAGTTTTCTAAATTAAATGCTTCATTAGTCCTCTCTTTACTTTTAAGCTAAATTCATATAATTTTATAGAAAATATTAGTTTGGAATTTCACAAAATTTGGAGCACTAATCAAACGCATCTATTTCATTTTATACAATCTAAAGTAGATGATAAGCATCTTGCAAATGACATATTGCAGGAGGTAAGTATCAAACTATTAGGTAGTATGGATGGAAGAATTAAGATTTCAAATTATCGAAACTGGTTGTTTCAAGTGGCCAGAAATACTATTGCCGATTACTACAGGAAAAAGGGAAAGCAAGATTTACTTTCTGAAGTAAATATGAATACAGATCACTCTGAATCTGCTTGCGTATGTGACTTATCAGAATTTGTTATCCAAAATTATTTGGCAGAAAAATATAGTCGCCCTCTCTATATGAGCGATATACTTGGACTATCACAACAACATATAGCAGACAAGCTATCGATAAGTCTAAGCGCCACAAAATCTAGAATACAGAGAGCTCGGGTGAAACTAAGAGAACTAATTGATGAATGCCTAAATATCTCATACAATGTACATGGCCAAATCACAGACTTCGAATTGAAAAAGGACTGTGAAATACCGCAAGAATTGAAAGATGAAATGGCAAGAATAAATTTAGTCGTTTAATCTTGCATCTTTTCGGTCTGAATCTACGACTACAAAAGAAAAGTAAGTCATGATTCAGAAAATATTACCCCATGTCGTTGTCCCACTTCTATTGATTTTAAGTGGATTATTTGGATTGGTAGCCATAAATCAATCTTGGAACTATGAGCTTGTTTCTTATGGTATTTTCTTTTTTACGCTCATCTATATATTATTATTTGAAAGAATTATTCCATTGAGGTTTGACTGGAAAATAACTAAGCAATCATTATACACTGACATAAAACATCTTGTCTTTTCTATTGCCATATTTGATGCTCTTGGGAAGGTTCTTGCTATTTCTTTGACACTCTATATTCAAGGTAAAATTTTTACGGAATGGCAAATATGGGATGCTCTACCTGCTGTATTTGTATTTATAATTGCTAATATAATAGGAGAGCTCCTACCCTATCTATATCATCGTATAAGTCATCAAGGAGATCCAAACTCTAGATGGAGTTTGTTTTTGTGGAAAATACATGCAATCCATCATTTACCGAGTAGCTTGAATTGGTATAAGACCAATTGGATGCATCCAATCAATATGTTTTTTAATACCTTCCTCAAAATAGCTCCCTTACTATTACTTGGATTCAATGCTGACATTATTTTTTCCGTAGGTGTATTACATGTAGTGATTGCTTATATTTCACATGCTAATATCAAAACAAAGCCGAGTTTCTTGGACTACCTAGTAGTGACTCCGCAACTACATCACTTCCATCATAGCACTAATCTTCATGAGGCAAAGAATTTTGGTAATATCATACCGTTTTGGGATATTTTATTGGGCACATATTATAATAGAGCTGGCCACGTAGCAGAAGTTGGAGTTGTAGAGAGTGATAATATACACTATCCAAAATCTACGTCGTATTTAAAGCAAATTATCTTTCCATTCAAAAGCCAATAACATTGGTTAAAAATGTGCAGTGTTCTTACCGAAATTTATCCAATCTCTAACACCAGATCATCCTGTTCTAGCAGTTCTCCTTCGGCTAGAAAGATTTTCTTGATCATGCCATTTTTTGGTGCAGTGACTGTACTTTCCATTTTCATAGCCTCTAAAATGAATAGTGGTTGTCCTTGCTTTACCTCTTCTTTATCTGAGACTAAGACCTTCGCTAAGCGACCTTGTAGAGGAGAACCTACGTGATCTGCCGTTGTAGCTTTTGTATTTTGCTTAGTCGTGACACCTGCTTTCTCATCTTTGATATACACCGATCGTACAGCTCCATTCAGTCTGAATACACTGAGTCGCTCCCCTCTCTCATTAGGGTTATTATTGTTAAGAAACTGTATGATTATATTCTTTCCGTGAGTGATACTTACCTGAATCTCCTCATTAGGTGCCATACCAAAGAAGAAAGCCTTAGTGGGTATTTTACTCACATCACCATAGGTCTGATAATGCTGATAGTAGGTATCAAATACTTTAGGATATAATAGATATGAGATGAAATCCGTTTCATCATCAAACTCTGGATACTTCTCTACATAAGACTTAAACTCTACATCTAAATCCAACGGCTCTAGGTATGCATTGGGACGATCTTTAAATGGAATTTCACCTTTGAGCACGAATTCTTGAAGTTCTTTAGGCCAGCCTTCTTCTCGTTGACCTAGTTCTCCTCGCATGAGTGATTTAAAGCTTTCTGGAAAGTCGATACTATCACCACCTTCCATGATATCTTGGACAGTATAGCCATTTGCGGTCATAAACATAGCCATATCTCCGACGACCTTAGAAGAGGGAGTCACTTTTACAATGCCACCAAGCATTTTGTTGACTGCTTCATAGTTTTCTTTGATAGTATCAAATTTTTCCTCTAGTCCGAGACCTCTTGCTTGTGGTTTTAGATTGGAATATTGACCACCCGGTATTTCATGATTATATACCTCTGCC
>JAHDGW010000011.1 GCA_020631635.1 Saprospiraceae bacterium | reverse complement strand
ATCATACAAAGATCAATTTCTTTTTATTTCCCCACAAGGTTTTCATCCTGATCCATAACGATTACTAGAGGCTAAACAATATACTGCTCCTTTATAAAAGAAAAGTCCCCAGCAATCGGTAGATACTGAGGACTTTACTCTTTTTACACCCTTTAGCTAAACCTGCTCTTTAGCCTGTTACATTGCTAAATACAATTCAAATATAAAGGCTAAAAACTAACTTTTACGTCGTATCGGTCTATCTGTCAAGTAATTGTCGAAAATCGTGTATTCTATACCACTCTTCTGGTATAGGCCGATATATTATACCTTGTAATGTGTATTTTACCTATAACATAATCACGTATATAAACGCAATAAAGGTCTCAACACATCCGCATTAAGACCTTTATAATTACACCCTTTACAAGTTGAGACTTGTAAATATTTCGTTGGAATGGCCGAGCACTGGTCCCGGCTCTTCCAACTTTTAAAAACACCTTTATTTTGACAGGTTTCTAGTTAGAAACCGTATTCTTCATCTACTATAAATAAACTTAAAAGCCAATCTATCAAACTCATAATATTAATTTTTTCAAATCAAAACTAAGAGTTCCCATACTCTAAAAAAATAACATTTAAGCCAATAAAAGGACAGGGTAAAAGATATTTTCTTTTACACATTCACTGCATAATTTACAGACAATCAATTAATAATCTTTTTTATTAACTTGTTATAACAAAGATGAGATAATTTCAAGTCTTACTTAACAACATTTTTCTGGCTTTTTGGACATATAATATTATAGCTTACTCTAGAATAAAATGTATAAAATACTATAAAACAATAATTTAGATCTATATAATGAACAACATAGTCCAGATAATTACACTTATAAAGCGTCGTAAAATTGGCAAAATTAACATCATTACTAGCCCCGATGCACTTCCTGGCAAGCAAACCGACCTTTTTAATTTCATAAAAGAGGGAAGAATTAAGGAAGATGCCGATGCACTGGAGCTTCTTTATGGGTCAAATAAAAAGACCAGTGGTTTTATTAAATTAAAACAAAGACTATTAGACAAACTTTATGATACCATTTTATTCATAGATCAGAGTGAAATAAAGCTTGGGAAAAGAGAACAGGCCATCGTAAGAGTAACAAGGTTGTATGTAGTTATGAAACTATTAGTCTTTTTTGGTCTTAGAAAAGTAGCAATGGATCTTGGTTCAAACTTGTACAGTCTTTGTGATAAATATGAAATCTCAGACTTTGGTTTATTCATATCTAGGGAACTAATGAAATATTTTGGCTATATCAAGATTAATACTAAAAAGTACATTTATTATAAATCGGAATGTAAAAAATGGTTAGATGTAATCAATTGTGAAATGCTTGTAGAATTTGAATATTGTAAAATATCTAGTGCAGTTGTAAAGACCAAAAACCTATCTAAAATTAAACAGTTGATAAACTATAAGGAAACTATTGATATAATATACTCCTGCATTTCAGTGCACAAAACCAACAAGCTTTTATACTTAAGTTATCAAATTATAACTTATGTTAATCAAATTTACGATAAACATCAGCTATGCATAAACGCATGCGAAGAAGTACTTGAAATATTTAAATCAAAACCATTTACGAGTAGTTTTAATATCTTTTATTTTAATAGAGATCAAGTTGTAGCTTACCTCAATTTGAATAAATTAAATGAAGCCCGTTCTAAAATTAATCTCTCCCTCCAGTATGTTCCCGATGGTTCCATCAGCTTTTTTAATGTTAAAAGATACTCAATATTTATTTCGGTACTTAATCAAGATTGGAATTCTTTCTGTTCCGAAATTATTAATATTTCTTCTCATAAAGGAATTAACAAATATCCTGCACATGTAGAACTCTGGGGTATACGCCTTGCGCTTGCTAAATTTTTAGTTTCTATCGGTAAAGCGGAAGTTGAGGATTTAAGCAAATTCAAATTATACAAGTTTCTCAACGAAGTACCCAAATACTCCAAAGACAAAAGTGGGACCAATGTTACCATTCTAATTGTTCAATTACTCTTCCTACTCAAAGACCGAAAATATGGTAAAATAGAAGAAAAACTCGATGCATTAAACCAATATTCCTACAGATACTTAAAAGACGACGCAAGCTTCAGAGCGAACTGTCTCATCAAAATGCTCCTCAAACTACCAGAGGCAGAATACCATCCACTCCGCGTAAAACGATATGTTGCTCGATATGAGAAAAAACTAGCCTCTAAACCCTATGAAGTCAACGAGCAAAACCTTGATGTAGAAATTATCCCATTTGATATATTATGGGAACTCGTGCTCGAACTACTTGATAATAACCTCAAACAAAAAAAGAAGCGAAAAAATACAACTAAAAAAGAGGGCTCCTAGCCCTCTTATCTTCCCTTTTATAAGTCTGAAGGATGTTTAATTTGTATATTATAAGCCTTGTAAAACTACACTACCAAGAATCATATCCTCTAACTAATTACATCCTTTGGAGACATATATTTAAAAGCAAAAAAATTATATTTAAAAATATATTCCATTCATAATCAATATATTAAAAACCTTAAATGTTTGTTTCACTAATTAATTTTGTTGAAGAAAACCCAATTCTTAAAAAGCAAGTTTTAAAGAAATTTAGTTCCGCGCCACTTTTTTTAAAATTATTTGAAGAAATAAATAAAGGCAATATTGATCCAGAAGTTCTTCATAAAACTCTATACCCTTCTTCAAAGAATTCAAAAAAAGCTTTTAACAAACTATCAAATCGATTTACAGATTCACTCTGTAATCTAATGTTTACCGTTGAAGCAAATTCCTTGTCCTATTCTAAACTAAGATCAAACACCTTAAAGGCATGGAGAAACTTTAGCGTAATAAAGCTTATGTTAAATTATGCGAATTATGAAGCAGCAATTCACTTAATAGAATCAACTCTAAGAATTACAAGGAAGTATCATATCAACGATCTAAAACTTCTTCTCTTGATTCAAATGAGAAAAACTTACTCATATCTTCAGCATAATGAAAAAAATATCGAAAAATTGAAAACGAGATTCTTAATGTAAAAGAGATTTTAGAACTTGAAAATAAAGCTGACCAATGTTATTGTCATATATCAAGCCTTCATGCAACTAAGAAATTTAGAAGTAATGACAATATTTTGCTTTTGAAAAAATACTCTGATGAGTTATCAGAAACGCTTAAAAGAATTAAATCATTTAAGCTTGCTTTGCATGGTTATCAAGTGATATCGTACTATTATTTAAAAACTAAGCAGTTTACAGAATGTATAAATACTATAAATGAAGCAAAAGAATATTTTCACAATAAACCATTTAGAATAAAATATATTGATTTCATTTTTAATACAGATCTACTAAGCTCTCATATCGCTTTACAAGATTGGATAAAAGCAGTTGAAATAGTTGAAAACAATTATCAGTTGCTTTCTAAAGGGAGCTTTAATTGGTTTAGAAATTTTGATCAGCACCGAACCTTATTAATTTTTACCTCAAAGTATAATATAGCATTAAATATGCTATCTGAAGAACTCAAATTATTCAAGAATGTTAATAATAAGTCATTAAGCCAATCCATTCAAGTCAAAGAAGCCTACCTCCATGCACTACTGCAAATGGGGAAAATTGATAAAAACGCTCTAGATTTTGAGCCTCGAAAGTTTTGACTAAATAAGTTCCTCAATGATGTACCTATATATACCGCAGATAAAAGAGGGTCCAATATCTCTTTACTCATTGTACAACTACTATTTCTACTAATACAAAACAAACAAGATCTTATGGTAGATAAGATTGATGCACTTAGTCAATACTGCTATCGTTACCTCAGAGATGATGAAACCTTTAGATCCAACTGTTTTATCAAAATGCTGATGCTCATTCCTAAGATTGGTTTTCACCCTTTACGATTGGAGCGACATGCTAACAAACTACTCAAAAAACTACAGTCTAAACCGTTTAAAATAGATGAACAATCCATCGATATTAAAATCATCAATTTCGAATTGCTTTGGGAGTATATTTTAGAGCAGTTGAATTTAAATCTGAGTAGTAAGAAAAGATCAAGATCTGGAAAATTAAATTCTTAATATTTCCCAAACACATACTTTCATACCTTTATAATTTGCATCCTTACCTTCATATTGCCTATCTTTTCGATCCGATAGATTATGATTGCTCAGACTGTAAATAAGGCCGTTAAATATTACCTCTCTAAAAGGTATAGGCGTATCGAGCAGCACTACCAAGGTGGTATAGACTTACAAGAGCACCAATTCTCAGCGCTAATCAAGGCTCTTAGCCGTACTCAATATGGCAATCAATATGGTGTAAGAGAAACCATTAGTTATCGTGATTTCCAAGATCGAGTACCACCCGTACAATACGAAGATATACGACCCTACATCGATCGTATGATGCATGGAGAGGCCGATGTACTATGGCCTGGGGTGATCAATTGGTTTGCTAAATCATCAGGTACCACAGGCGGACCATCTAAGTTTGTTCCGATTTCTAAGCAAAACCTATATCATTGTCATATTGCAGCTGCTTGGGATATCATGAGTATTGCTTATCACTATAGACCAGACTCTCAGATGTTCGCAGAGAAGACCATGGTGATGGGAGGTAGTTTACAACGTTTTTTACCACATCATAAAACTATAGTCGGAGATATATCTGCGATCTGGTTGCATCATATGCCCAAGATCGGGAGGCCATTTTATACACCAGATTTTGAGACGGCACTTCTATCTGATATGGAGCAAAAGCTCGATAGGATGCTCCATATATGTACCAAGGAAAATATCGTCATGTTTGGTGGTGTACCTACTTGGCTATCCGTATTTTTTAATCAAGTACTCGATTTTACAGGTAAACGCAATATACTTGAAGTATGGCCCAATGCTCGGCTATTTGTCCATGGCGGAGTAGGATTCGAACCGTACAGAGAGCAGTTTAGAGCCTTTTTACCCTCAGATGATTTTGGATACTTGGAAGCTTACAATGCTTCGGAAGGCTATTTTGCTATACAAGATCACTTCTCCTCAGACGGTATGCTTTTACTTTTAGATAATGATATTTTCTATGAGTTTGTACCCTTAGATGATCAGTACCAACTCCAGCAAGAAAACATCATACCTCTGGCCGAGGTCAACACTCATACGACCTATGCCATCGTCATCTCCAGTAGCAGTGGACTATGGCGATATATGCCTGGTGATACTATACAGTTTAGTAGTATCGATCCATATCGAATAAAAATAGTGGGAAGGACCAAGCACTTCATCAATGCTTTTGGAGAAGAAGTCATGGTTGCCAATACTGATCAAGCAATCGCCAATACTTGCCAAAGCCACACCGCTAATGTATCAGACTATACGGTGGCACCAATATATTTTCAAGGTGGTAAAAAAGGCGGGCACGAGTGGTTAATCGAGTTTGAAAAAGAACCTGAAGACATCGAACTATTTTGTGATACTTTAGATCTTCAATTACAAAAGATCAATAGCGACTATGAGGCCAAGCGACAAAATGACTTAGCACTAAAAAGGCTAACGATCAAAACACTTCCTAAAGGCACTTTCAGAAAATGGATGGCTCATAAAGGACAATTATCCGTGCAAAATAAAATACCTCGCCTCTCTAATAATCGGGAGTACGTTGAAAATATACTGGCATACGTAGCATCATAATGAAAGATATAGAAGAAGACCTAGGATTATCCAGACAAGACACCGACTATGATGAGATGCTTCACGTCATTGAAGCAAGGGTAATAGATTTTATGAGTCGTGATCCCGAACTACTCTTCAGCTACCTATATCGGCTAGATATTAAGGAAAGTGATATACAGCATGCCTTATCGATCCAAAATACGGAAGAACCTAGTCATACGCTTTCTAAACTTATCCTGAAGCGCCAAATACAGCGTATTGAGACTAAAAAACGCTACCCACAAGCACCCATAAAAGGATGGGAGTTCTGATTGGCGACTTCATAAGAAACAATTAAGAAGCTATATGCCTCATACAAATACATTTAGTTATACCTTTATGCAAACACCGCTGACCAACCAAGTTTATAAAAGGGAGTTCTAGATATCTAAGAACTAAAAAACTTCATCTTCACAGATGGAGTTTTTTTACATTTAGGGTATTAACTGATCTATGTCAAGCAAGCTCTACAAAACTCAAGCTATTTTTTTAAAAGCTCTCAAATACAAAGAGTCTAGCTTGATATTAGACGCCTATACCCGAGAGCGGGGGTTGAGATCCTATATCGTAAGTGGTGTAAGAAAGCAAAAAAAAGGAAGTAATTCTGCGCTTTATCAAATCATGAATATTATCGATCTCATTGCCTACGAAAAAGAGCCTCACCAGCTCAGTCGTATTAAAGAGATAAAGTTGGCCCATGTCTACGATACCATCCAAAAAGATATCGTAAAATCATCGATCGCTACAGTCATGGTAGAATGTACTCGAAATGCTATCAAAGAGCATGAGCCTAATCAAGAGTTATATGATTTTATAGCTCAGAGTCTACACTCCTTAGATAAAGAGGATCAAGTAAGCTATGCGGCTTTAAATTATATGATTGGTTTATCTCGATTTCTAGGTATACAACCCGATGCCAACTACCAAGATGGAGCGGAGTTTGACCTCCAAGAAGGAAGATATGCACCTCAAGGTAGTATTCCAAAATATAGCATTAACCCTCAATTAAGTCAATTACTTTTTCAATTGCAATCAGGTCAAGAACCTTTATCTAATAAAAATGCAAGACAAGCGCTACTGAAAAAACTAATGGAATACTATCAGCTACATCTACCCTACTTCAAGCCTTTGAAGTCATTGGATATATTATCGGTGATTCTTGGATAAGAAATTGGGTCATTCGATGATTTGTTAAGTTGTTAAGTTGTTAAGTTGTTAAGTTGTTAAGTTGAAGATCTTCGCTTATCCTTTAGATTCGTAGAATCCGTGTTCATTTTTGAGTGAGATCTGATCGCTCAAAGCGATGTGATCTCTAGAAAAACCGTAAGATGATATGCCATAGCCAAGTTGACCACATAGAAAGGTAATTTGCTGATCTGTGCTACTCTGCCTGATCCATGATATTTGTGTTCTATTCTAAGTTGGAAAGCTTAAGAATAAGGTCTAATTTATTAATAGTATTAATTCACTTTGTATTACCACCCTCATTTTCAATCTTTGATACATCAATAATTATAAGACATGAGTCAGGCAAAACCACTCGATATTCTTTCTAAAACCAAGCTAAGAAAGCTGTACAATTACATGCTGAAGCCCCGAATGATTGAAGAAAAGATGCTGATCCTCTTAAGGCAAGGAAAGATTAGTAAATGGTTTTCTGGAATCGGACAAGAAGCAATCTCTGTAGGGTGTACTTATGCACTCAAGGATGATGAAATGATGTTTCCTATGCATCGTAATCTCGGTGTATTTACTACCCGTGATATCCCCCTACATAGGCTTTTTGCACAGTGGCAAGGCAAGCGTTCAGGATTTACCAAAGGTCGCGATCGATCTTTCCACTTAGGTGCACCAGATTATAATATTGTGGGTATGATCTCTCATTTAGGACCTCAACTATCATTGGCAAGTGGTGTATCACTAGCTCATAAACTAAGAAAAGAAAAAAGGATTGCACTTGCTTTTACGGGAGAAGGAGGCACGAGCGAAGGAGAGTTTCATGAAGCGCTTAATGTAGCCGCCGTCTGGCAACTGCCTGTGATATTTGTGATCGAAAATAATGGTTATGGACTTTCAACACCAGTATCAGAGCAGTATAGATGCGAGCATCTAGCTGACCGTGGTAAGGGTTATGGTATGAAAGCCATGACCATAGATGGAAACGATGTACTAGAGGTATATGATACAATCAATACTATTGCTAAACAAATACGCAAGAAACCAGAACCCTACCTCATCGAATGTCAAACTTTCAGAATGAGAGGTCATGAGGAAGCATCAGGTACTAAATATGTCCCTAAAGAACTCATGGACGAGTGGGCGCAAAAAGATCCAATCCAAAAGCTTGAGAATCAACTTTTGGATGATGGTATCATCGATACTAAATATATCGAAAAGATTAGAGCCGCTATAAAAGCTGAAATCAACGAACATCTGGAGATTGCCGGCCAAGAATCCGCAATAGAATCTAGTGAGCAACAAGAATCTTTAGATATCTATCATCCGCATACGCATATTGATCAGACACCATCTGCTGATACCAAAGAACTACGTTTTGTAGATGCAATATCCGAGGGGCTAGACGAAGCTATGCAAGCATATCCAGAGCTTGTGCTAATGGGTCAAGACATATCAGACTATGGTGGAGTATTCAAAATCACGGATGGATTTAAAGATAAGTACGGTAAAGGACGCGTCCGCAATACTCCTTTATGTGAAAGTGCCATACTTGGTATTGCTATGGGTGCAAGCATACGTGGTATGAAAACCATGGTCGAGATGCAGTTCTCTGATTTTGTGACTTGTGGTTTTAATCAGATCGTCAATAATCTAGCTAAATCACATTACCGATGGGGTCATTCCAGTGATGTGGTGATCAGAATGCCCACCGGAGGCGGTGTAGGTGCAGGACCTTTTCATAGTCAAAATACCGAGGCTTGGTTTACCCATACTCCTGGACTCAAGGTCGTATATCCATCCAATCCTCAAGATGCCAAAGGTCTTCTGTTAGCTGCTTTTGAAGATCCTAACCCAGTGTTATTTTTTGAGCATAAAGGGATGTACCGTAAGATAACAGGATCTGTGTCAGAAGGACCATTTACGATAGAAATCGGGAAAGCAAAGACTATACAAGAAGGTGACGATTTAAGTATTGTCACTTACGGCATGGGAGTACATTGGGCGGTAGATGCTTGCGAGCGATTGGGCATAAATGCGGATATTATAGATCTTCGGTCTCTACAACCAATAGATTATGAAGCCATAGAATTGACTGTTGAAAAAACAGGTAAAGTGCTGCTACTACACGAAGATTGTCTTTTTGGAGGGATAGCAGGAGAGCTATCAGCATATATCAGTGAGCATATGTTTGAGTATCTCGATGCACCCATTGTGCGGGTTGCTAGCTTAGATACTCCTGTACCTTTTGCCGCGAATCTAGAGAAGCTATTTTTACCCTTGGATCGTTTAGATAAACAATTGCAGTATTTGTTGGAGTATTAAAAACACAGAATGCCATCTTACGATGTATAATCTGTCAAGCTTTTTGATACATTTGCAACGCAAAAAAAAGAAAAATATATCATGGACGTAAGTAATATTCTAGCCGTAAGTGGGCTCCCTGGTTTATACACTTTGGTGTCATCTAGGTCTAATGGGCTAGTAGTGGCAGATATTGACAGTGGTAAAAATCGTTTTTGCTCCGTACGTAAACATCAGTTTACACCATTAGAAACAGTAGCCATATATACCAATGCAGATACTACTCCACTAGTAGATATATTTCAGAAAATAAAAGATCAGCAAGAGTCCAATCCTGTGATCGATATAAAAGCATCTGATAATGATGAAATAGAAGACTACTTCCTTTCCATCGTACCGGATTATGACGAAGATAGAGTCTACGTGAGCGATATGAAAAAAGTAATCAAGTGGTTTAACTTCTTAGAATCTAGAGGAATGCTTGAGCCTGTAGCTGATGAGGAAGAGTAATTTTTCTATACCATGGAGGCATGAAGGAGAATTATTACGCAGCTTATTCTCCTTTTTAACCACAGAGATCACTAAAAACACGTAGGATTTTTGAACCATGAACGCATGAAGGAAAATAGGTTTTTCTAAAAGAGCTTAATTATACACAGAAACCCTACGTTAAATCCAGCGCAACGCTAAAGCTTATGGGGTTTTCATTAGTGAAATTATGCTGAACTTATCATTTAAAAACGGTCAACTTATTTTAGGCATCAAGAGTATACCACTAACAACTGTCAACTAGTCAACTAATTCACTAGTCAACTATAATTCTCACCTCAAAAGTTTATGTCCAATGTCACAATGTAGGCACCTGAATACTGCACAATACTCCGTTTTTAATTGAATGAGAGATTGGCTATCACCCGCATGATCGCATGTGACTCCCAGGTCTTTCCAGTTTCTCGTAATCACATTATTTTCCTTGGGTACATTATGGAGTAACCCTATTGCTTTTTGTTTAATATCATCTCTATCTTTTTGAATACCGTAGTAAAAAAGTAAAGGTGCAATTGCATTGATCAATATACTTTGGATCGTAGTTTTTCCTATTTTCTTCTTAGATGATTTATCGGCGCTTTGACCGATGCGGTAATGATCATCCCAATACTGATGTAAATTGATTTCGAAAAATGGGGCTATCTCATTAGCAGATAAATTCTCTATCACCCTACTAAATAGCCGAGGTGACTGAGATAATATAGCTGCGAGCTGCGCCACTCTCAAATCAGGAAATGCTGATGGTCTCATACGCATATATTTCCAAGGTAGTATCACCGTGGAGAGCTCATACTTTGATTTTAAAAATCTGTATTCTTGATCTAATTTTTTGATATACTCTTCTTTAGGATCTGATAGAAAACCTCCCATACCCAACAGCACAGCGGTGATCTGATCGCTAGATTGACTGCATTTCCTTACTGTACTGGGACCAAGGTGTAGCAGTAGATCCTCTACAGTATCGGCATTCTGTTTTCCTACTAGGTATCTGCCGACGAGCAATATCAATAAAAACTCCCAATCATGATGCAAATCTTTAGAGAGCTTCTTGATAAATGCGGTCTTTCGCTCTAGTCGTTCGACTAACAATTTATCCTTCCAAAAGCTCCACGTAAAACCATCCGTTTGCCCGATCATAGATTGACAAGGAACCCACTCTTGATGATCTTTTAGCCTTAAGTATTTAGCATAAAGGTCTTTCTCAATCTTATCTTTTAGACTCAACGTTGGGATAATGGCTCCATCCGCTAGTTTGATTTCCTTATCGTGAGCATATACTACATGTAATATTACATTTTGGTAAGCGTCATCAAGCTCATGATGGTGTCGGATCCAATCACTACTATGTATATGAATCTCCACATGCCCAGCCCAGGTGGTTTCCCCGATTTTGATTTTTGCATTGAGAAAATCAGGACCCGCATCATGATTCCAAGTACCTCCATTGATGATGGTTATTTCTTCATCATTTTCTGTACTCAAATTTTTGAGTTCAAATCTCTTTAGCCTCCACACATAGTGAAGAAAGTCTTCATTAAAATCAATCCGTTTTCGTTTTTTCCCCTTTTCGCTCATAGAGTTTGAATGTATAATTGTATTCATTCTTTTCATCAGCCTGATGAGGGTCTGATGATACCAAGTTCCAGTCTTCTTCCTTGATCCTTGGGAAATAAATATCCCCTTCTACTTTTATATCAACTTCTGTAAGATACAGTTTATCCCATAATTCTTGAGTCTGCTCGTAGATCATGCCTCCACCTATGATAAAGGCCTCTTCTGCCCCATTATCATATGCAGCTTCTAAGGCCTCCTCTATACTATGCCTGACGATACATCCCGTACTTATAAAAAATGGATCTCTAGTGATGACCACATTGGTACGTTTTGGGAGAGGTCTACCTATGGACTGGTAGCATTTTCTACCCATAATGATATGATGATTGAGCGTTATTTTTTTGAAATATTTTAAATCTGCTGGCAGATACCAGGGTATATCATTATCACGCCCTATGACGAGGTCTTGAGCTACGGCAACTATGCAAGAGATGATCATGATTTAGGTTGTTGTAGGAGTACTGTATTTTTAAGTCTTCGCTCCAAAGGTAATCGATATGGATAGATTTCTTTATTGAGATACTTTTCTATCACAAGACTACCTATCGGAGCAGCTATATGACCCCCTGATCCTGCATTTTCGACATATACTGCTATAGCAATCTTCGGATCATCCTTAGGTGCAAAACCAAAAAAAACAGAGTGGTCATCTCCCTGAGGGTTTTGTGAGGTTCCTGTTTTTCCACAAATATCTATTCCTTGTACATAAGAGTTGCTGGCCGTACCTGATCGTATCACCCGCTCCATACCATCTACAACTATTGGATAATATTCCGCATCTATACCTATTGATTTTTTTTGGTAAGGGATAGGCTTGTAACTATTACTAGCATCTCGCATACCTCTTACCAAATGGGGCGTTACATAATAACCACGATTGGCTAAAATTGCCGCTAGATTGGCCATCTGAGTTGTTGTTAAGCCTAGCTCTCCTTGCCCTATACCCAGTGAGAGGACATAGGTCGACCTCCAGCCGTTTCTGACATATGAATACTTTTTGTCAAAATACTTACCATCTGGAATAAATCCTGAATTTTCAAACATTAAGTCTATACCCAGAGGCTTTCCTAAACCAAAATCAGAGAGATAGTCTGTCAATCGATCCATTGCCTTTCCTGGTGTTTTTACACCGTAACTATTAAGGAACTCTCTCATAAGTTGATAAAAGTATGAATTGCAAGAATGTTCAAGCGCTATGGCACAGTTGTATGGCGTAGGATGATTATGACATCCTTGACTAAAGCCTTTGGTATTTACCTCATATGATCCATCGCAGTAAATTGTACGGCCAGGATAACTGATACCCTCTTGCATCGCTATAAGTGCAAAAATGGGTTTGAATACAGAGCCTGGTGGATATTTGGACATGATCGATCGATCGATCGAAGGACGATTCAAAGAATCTAATAGTAGGCCAGCAATAGACTCTCTACGATCTCGATCTAAGTTAAATATATTGGGATCATAGCTGGGGGAACTTAGCATCGCTAAAATCTCTCCTGTAGATGGCTCTATCGCTACTACACTTCCTCTCTTATTTTGAAGTAAACTTTCTGCATATGCTTGTAGATTTATATCGATTGTAGTTATTAGATCATTACCAGAGACAGCTGCAGTATTGGAATTACCTTCATTAAAAGAACCTGTTTTACGTCCTAAGTTATCTTTTTGGGTAAGTTTTATTCCTTTAACTCCACGCAACTCCTCTTCATAGGTACGTTCTATGCCGCTGATACCGATATAATCACCAGGTATATATTTACCTTTTGAGGTATCCACTACCTCACGATTGACCTCTCCGAGGTAACCTAATACATGAGCTGCATTGCTATGTGGGTAACCTCTTATGTTTCTGATGATCCCTGTAAATCCCGGAAAATCATCGAGATGCTCCTGAAACTTATGATACTGTTCGGGTTTGATTTTAGATAAAAAGGTAAAAGGATAGGTTTTTGCATATTGTGGTTTAGACCAGTCTTTATTAATGTTTTTTATAAACGTGGCCTTATTTATACCTAGAAGTTGACAGAGCAGCAATGTATCCATATCGGGATCTATCTGACTATAGACTGCTTGTATATCGTACAGAGGATTATTGTAGACTAGTAGCTCTTGATTCCTATCATATATCAAGCCTCTAGATGGGTACTGCACCTCTTTATTGATCGTCGCCCTATCAGCTCGGTCTTTATATTTCTCATCTACGAGTTGAATATTGATAGCTGCAGTGATGAGACCCAAGGCAGATAGCACAAAGACTCCTATGATGATGATCTGATGTTGATTTTGCATGGCCATATTACCCTTTAGGATTGCTAAGTAAAATATAGATAAACAAAATCAATATAGAACTGATAAAGCTAAAGACCGTCCGAAAGACTATTTCCTTAAAGTATACAAATGAAAAAGCTTCTACACTGAAGTAAAAAATACAAAAAGCAAAAAGTAAAATAGCGCTATAGCTTAGAAACCATGTCAAGCCCTGACTAGAAATATTGGGTATAGCATCAACGGTATATCCCTCGTAAGGCTCTAAAAGTTTAAGAATAAATGATCTCAAATACGCCATAAATACGATAGCACTGATATGTATACCCAAAGAATTATAGAACATATCTGTCGTAAGTCCTATAAGAAAACCAATAGATACCACGACCGCAGCAGGTGTCCTGATAGGGAGTAGCATGATGATTACCGGATATAGCATGATATGTACGTAATCAAAGCCATAATCGCCAAACTCAATTCGCTTCAGTACAACTACTTGTACCAAAATCAAAATGATTGCTCTAATGATATGTCTTGCGATATTATTCAAGTATGATTTGTTCTTCTAGTAATAGCTGTTCTTTCGCTTTTTTATTTGTGATTACATACAAAAACTCCTCACTCATAACATCCTTCTTGACTCTGACATCTATTTCGTAATTATTGTCTCCTGCTGGTAGCTTAAAATTATCCACCGTACCTATAAATAATCCTGGTGGGAAAATGGTCGAATACCCCGAGGTGATGACGCTATCTCCTAATGTAATATCTGCATGCTTAGGCACTCCGTACAAGGTCATTATGAATGGGTCATTACTGGTCCACTCTAACGTACCTATGTAGTTTTTATTTCTGACTAGGGCACTTACTCCTGACTGTGTATTGAGTAGAGAGATCACCAAAGCGTAGTGCTCAGATACATCTTTTATTCTACCTACGATTCCATGTTTGGAAACAACTCCTTGACCTTTTTTTAATCCATCCGCGCTTCCACTACATAAGGTAAAATAGTTATTCCTCAATCGACTGATCTTATTACATATCTTGACCGGTGTAAGCTTGTATTGACTAGAATCTTGATAGGCAGAATCTTGAGATAAGGCTATCGGAGTCAGTTGCACTCCTGGTAGATTGATGATCTTCTCTATGAGTTCAGCATTTTCTTTTTGGATGAGATCATTTTGCTCATTCAGCGATCTGAAGTCATCGATTCGTTGAGCTTGCTCGTTTATATAGCCCGATAATTTATTGGTACTATTGAGATAAATATCACTTTGATGTGTATTGAACTTGATGATTAGATAAAAAGCAATGCACTCAAACACCACAAACAAAACAAAACCACCATACTTAATGAGAATATATAAAAGTCCTCTCATGGGGTTTTCAAGTGATGATTAGTTTATATACTTTTTCTATCTATAAGAAACGAATATTGATCCGTATTCTTAAGGGCTAATCCAGTACCTCTTACTACTGCTCTTAAAGGATCTTCAGCGACTTGTACCTTTAGCTTAGTAACGACTGCTAATCTTTTGGCGAGACCTCTCAATAATGCCCCTCCACCAGTAAGGTATAAGCCAGTTTGATAAATATCTGAAGCAAGCTCTGGTGGAGTATCCTCCAATGCTTTCAATATAGCAACTTCGATTTTGGCGATAGATTTATCAAGTGCATCTGCAGTCTCCCCATGAGACACATATACTTGCTTTGGTATACCCGTAAGTAGATCTCTACCATTGACCGCATATGGCTCTGGTGGACTTTCTAATTCAACTAGTGCTGAACCCACATGTATTTTGATCTGTTCTGCTGTACGTTCTCCTATCAGTAGGTTGTGCTTACGCTTCATAAAATCAATGATATCATTGGTAAACTCGTCACCTGCTGTACGTATGGATTGATCAGTTACAATACCAGAAAGAGCTATCACGGCAATCTCCGTAGTACCACCTCCTATATCAATAATCATATTTCCTACAGGAGCCTCTACATCTAAGCCAATACCTAAAGCTGCCGCCATAGGCTCATGTATAAGATAGGTTTCTTTAGAATCCACGTGATCTGCAGAATCAAATACCGCTCTCTTTTCTACCTCTGTAATACCTGAAGGGATACATATGACCATTTTGAGATGAGTAAAAAATCGTCTTTTATCTCCCATCAAAGCAATCAGACCTTGAATAAGGCTTTCTGCCGCTTGGAAGTCAGCAATAACACCATCCTTCAATGGACGTATTGTTCTTATATTTTCGTGAGTCTTTTCATGCATCTGCATGGCCCTCATACCTACGGCTATAGTCTCTCCAGTGATCCTATCTATCGCTACGATAGATGGTTGATCCACCAATACTTTTCCGTCTTGTATAATAAGGGTATTCGCTGTTCCTAAGTCAACGGCTATCTCCTGTGTAAAAAAGCTTAAAAATTTCATGCGCCTTGGGGTATCTTCTTACCTACTATGTACTAAAATTGTGCCGTGCTCAATGGGAAAAACAAAATTAACTGAATATGACCTAATATGACTATAAATGGTCAAAAATATTTTCTTTCTTTTGGATAAGCTAGACCATGACTATCGACATCTCATCCCATTGCAAATGCTTACCCGCCATATCTTGAATATCCAATCGTGTTGTACTTCTTACCTTATGTATCATTTGAGCTAGAAATTCCATATTCAGGCCAGAGACATATAGTGTCCTGATAAGTTCAGAAGTCTTGAAAGGGCCATCTAGCATGTTGATAAAAGATCCCATTATGTAATTGATTACCATCTGGTGCTCTTCCGTAGAAATCTGCCGCTGTTGCAAGCGTTCTATTTCCTCTTTCATGAGAGCCAAAGTAGATTCTGCATTTTCTACCGCCACCTCCGTAGAGATATAAAAACAGCCTCCCCTCGCCATGGTGTCTAGCATCGAAAATACTCCGTACGAATATCCCTTCTCTTCTCGGATCGACGACATAAGCCTAGAACCAAAATATCCTCCTAATACCGTGTTGGTCACATAAAGTTTGGCATAGTCGTCATGCTCTCTCGAAAACAACTTCTTTCCTACTCGGATCGCTTTCTGGTAAGAGTTTGGTCCTTGCAGGTTTTTAAGTTGTATCGACGTGGGAACATCCTCAATATTTCTTACCGATTGAATCCCTTTCTTAATTGAAATTTGTTCTATCCGTTTTGCAATAGTAGATCTTATTTCAGGCGTAATCTTTCCTGAGATAATCACAAAACTATCTTCTGTATTGATACATCTATTGTAGTGATTTACCGCAAGTTGTCGGTTTAGGTTTTGATATTGTTCCGGTTTGGTATTGTAGCCATACGGGTGGTTGTCACCAAAGATTAAAGCGGTAATCTCACGATACGCAAGGACTTCATTTTTAGCGAGTTGTATTTTTAGTTTTTCGGCACTTCGCAGGCATGTCTTTTGGATTTCCTCTTCTGGAAAAATAGGGTCAGTACAGATCTCTATAAAAACAGGAAGGAGCAGATCTAAGTGTTTATGTAGCGAATATAGGATCAAAGAACAACTGTCCATCCCTGATCTACTCGATAAGGTAGCTCCGTAGTAATCGATCGTCTCTGCAATATCCGCAGAAGACCTAGTACTCGTGCCGTCCCTTAATGTTGTGCTATAAAGCTTAGCCGCTAGCTGGCTAGCCTCTTGGTATCGTCCTCCCCCATGTACAAATTCTAATTTAATGATATCTTGACTACCACTGTTAAGCTCTATGACACGTATACCATTGGCTAGAGTATATTCCTCGATCTGAGGTATAAGTATCGTATCTAATGCTGCAATCGCTGGAGCAATGCTCCTATCCAAGGTCATATGGGTAAAATTAGGACGACAAAAATATAATTAAATGCTCAATAGCAGTACATTTATGCTTTTAGCTTATGAAGTGATTAATAATGGTGTTCTTAGTGATCACCCAAGATTGTGTAAAACTATGAGATTCAGCGTTTCATCTTCCGATTTTTTAAAGAAACTTCAAGTTGCGAGTGGTGCCATCAATCCTAATCCAGTACTACCTATCCTTGAGGACTTTCTATTTGATATAGAAAACAATATACTCACGATCAGCTCTACTAATCTAGAAACTACGATCATTACCAAACTTGATGTCGTAGCTGATGAAGGTGGAAAAATCGCTGTACCTGCTAAAATTCTTTTAGATACACTGAAAGCCCTACCAGACCAACCCATCACATTTGCAGTGGATGAAAATGGTAGTGGTATAGAACTTACTTCTGATTACGGTAAGTATAAACTTGCCGGTGACAACCCTGAGGATTTCCCTGAGACTCCTGCAGAAGAAAATGTAGATCATATTACCCTAGATGCCTGGGTACTCGCCAATGCAGTCAATAAGACACTTTTTGCAACAAGCTCCGATGAACTAAGGCTTGCCATGACGGGAGTCTACGTACAAGTTGATTTTAATAAAATCGTATTTGTAGCCACAGATGCTCATAAGCTTGTAAAATATCAATATACAGAAGGCATAGACTCTGAAGTCACCAATAGCTTCATCATGCCTAAGAAAGCGCTTACGTTGATCAAAAATGTGGTCAATAATGAGTCTACCGTTAAGCTTTCTTACAATAGTACCAATGTATTTGTAGACTTCGGCGATACTCGTATGGTATGCCGTCTTGTAGATGCAAAATATCCAGATTACAACGCAGTGATCCCTGTAGAAAATCCTAACCTATTGACTATCAGTAGAAAAGATTTTCAGAGTTCCCTCAAAAGGATCGCCATCTACGCCAATAAAACTACGAATCAGGTTATACTCAATATTAATGATGGCAGTTTGACCATATCAGCACAAGATTTGGATTTCAGTAATGAAGCGACAGAGCAACTCAGTTGTACCTATTCTGGTGAGCCGATGACTATCGGGTTTAATGCTAAGTTTCTGATAGAGATGCTCGGCATTTTAGAATCTGATGACGTGGTATTTGAGTTATCTACGCCTAATAGAGCGGGTATTTTAATGCCTAGTGAGCAGACTGATACGGATAGCGAGCACCTCTTGATGCTAGTGATGCCAGTGATGATGAGTAACTAACCTGTTCATCTCTTCCATATGAAAATTGGTTTATTTTTTGGTTCATTCAATCCTGTCCATATCGGGCATATGTTGATTGCAGATTTTTTGATACATAACTCTGATTTGGACCAGATCTGGATGGTCGTCACTCCTCATAATCCTCTCAAACCTAAAAAATCATTGGCTAAAGATTATGATCGCTTGCACCTGATGAGGTTGGCTACTGAGGATAATAATCACATCAAACCTTCCGATTTAGAATTTAGCTTACCCAAGCCGTCCTACACCGTAGATACGATGGCATATGTGACTGAAAAATATCCTCAACACGATTTCCATTTGATCATGGGAGGTGATAGTATAGCTTCTCTACACCGATGGAAAAACTACGAGGTACTCCTCCAAAAATATAAGATATTAGTATACCGTAGACCCGAATATGAACTGGGAGACTTACAAAATCATGAAAGCGTTACCATACTCGATGCTCCTCAGATTGAGATCTCTGCCAGCTATGTCCGTAATAGAATCAAGGAAAAGCAGTCAATCAGATACCTCGTACCTGATGCCGTGTATCAGTATCTAGAGGATAATCCGATTTATTGAGTTTTCGTTTTTCGGGGGTCGTTTATCGAATGTCAGGAGTCGTTATCTAGATGGTTTTTTTAGTAAAGGGTTAGATTTCTGAAATTAAATTACCAAATCAATATATTCCCTTTGCATACACAGATCGAACTGGCAATTAGTCAATTGATTAACTCATAAACCACAGAGAACACGAAGGTCACGAAGATTCTGTTCTATGTTTTTTGTAGGGCAGAGTTTAGGCATCAAGAATCAAGAACTAGCAACTGATAACTAGTCAACGGTCAACTATATCATCCCAACCGAAACTTCTTAATATCCTGTACCTTCATTCGCTCGATGCGGTCGGCAATCGTCTCTGAGGAGAAGCGATTACGATTAAGTCGGTCTACCATGATGGGGAATGCAAATGGACTTGCCTTTTCAAGTCGTGAGATCACGAATTGTTGGCCTTGGATGCGTTGCAATGCCTTTCTCATACGAGCTTCTTCTAGTATGAAAGTCATGACTTCTTCATAAGTCTGTTGAAAGAGTAGATTTTCGGGTTCGTACTCTCGGAAAACTTCAAAGAGTAGCTGTGACGAAGCTTGTAGATGGCGATCTTTCTTTTTCTTACCTGGATAGCCTGAAAAGATCAATCCTGAGATTCGAGCAATATCTCTAAACCGCCGTCTTGCCATTTCCACTGCATTGAGACTCCCTTGTATATCGATAGCGAGATCCTCTGTTGAGAATAGTGACTTTTCAATACAGGCATCTAAGTCGATTTCTTTCTCTGACAGTAGCTCAAAGCCATAATCATTCATAGCTAAAGAGAAGCTTATAGGCATCGTACTACTGATCCGCTTGGCTACTAATGCTGCCATACCCTCATGTACTTGTCGACCTTCGAACGGATAAAACAAAAGATGGAAACCTTCTTTAGATTCAAAATATTCGATCAAAAATTCATCATCGTCAGGTAGGTATGATCGCTCCTGTTGTACCTCAAATAGCGGAGCGATGCGCTCGATCTCAATATCCTCTACGATACCATCCTTGAAGTCGTATATTTTTTGACGTAAGTCTTCTGACATCTCTGAGCTGAGAGACATACGTCCACCCATGTAGGAAGGTATTTTTCCAGTCTTCTTTTTACTCAATTTTACCTGCAAGATCATATCCTTGATACGTACCATCTGTAGTACTTTACCTGCAAACCAAAATGCATCACCTACCTGTAGCTGGGAAGCAAACCACTCTTCCACGGCACCCAATCGGGTACCTTTCAAAAACTTGACCTGTAACATCGCATCACTCACTATCGTACCGATAGACATACGATGTCGCTGAGCGATGCGACGGCTTGTGACCTTATATAGCCCTTGATCGACTTCTATTTTTTGAAACTCATCATAGGCTTTTAGCGAATCAGAGCCATGTACTAGATGATTGAGTACCGATTGCCATTCTTCTTCTGTGATGGAGAAGTAACAATACGTACGTTTGATTTCTTTCCAGATCTCCTCTGGTCGGAATCCTTCTGAAACTGCCAAGGTCATCAAGTACTGTATGAGCACGTCAAAAGACCGTATGTATGGAACTCGATCTTCAAGGTGTTGGTTTTTGATCGCCTTTTTTAACGCTGCGGCTTCTACGATTTCGAGCGAATGAGTAGGGACAAATACAATCTTACTTTTGGCTCCGGGCTGATGCCCGCTCCTACCTGCTCGCTGCATAAATCTCGAGACGCCCTTGGGACTACCGATCTGAATAATGGTTTCTACAGGTCGGAAATCTACTCCGAGATCAAGGCTTGAGGTACAGACTACGGCTTTCATTCGACCCTCATACAAAGCTTCCTCTACCCAATCTCTAATATCTCTACTGATACTTCCGTGATGCATCGCCATCAGTCCAGCAAGTTCAGGGTCAGCATCTAAGAGCTTTTGATACCATATCTCGCATTGAGCTCGTGTATTGGTGAAGATGAGCGTCGTTTGGCTACTATGGATAATTGGTACTACTTTCTCCAATAGTTTAATCCCGATATGTCCTGCCCATGGAAACTGATCGATCTCGTCGGGCAGTATCGTTTCTACATCGATTTCTTTTTTAATATCGGCTTTGATCATCTTCCATTTGGGTGGTTTTTCATGACCAAGGAGTACATCGACGGCTTCGTCCATATTTCCTATAGTCGCCGATATACCCCATATCCGCAGATCAGGATTCATACCTCTAAATCTTGAAATGGCTAGCTCCGTCTGTACTCCTCGTTTGGAGCCAATGAGCTCATGCCACTCATCAACGACGATAGTACTTAAGTTTTTGAAAAAGCGAGGATACTTTTTAGTAGCCAACAGTACATGTATACTTTCTGGAGTTGTAATGAGTACCTCAGGTGGCTTTTCATATTGCTTTTTACGCTGGGCTGTAGTAGTATCCCCAGACCGTATCGCCACGTTCCAATCCAATCCTAATCCCTTGCATGCTCGGTCGCAAGCAATTTTGATCTCTTTGGTCAATGCTCTTATCGGTGATACCCAGATCAACTGTAATCCATGACGTGGGTCCTGATAGGTATCTGGATTTTTTTGTATAAAATCGAGTAAAACTCCCATAAAACAGCTATAGGTCTTACCACTACCCGTAGGCGCATTGACCAAGCCCGAATACCCTTGCAACATGCTATGCCAAGTCTTTTGCTGAAAGGGAAACGCTTTCCAACCCATCGACTGAAACCAGTCCGCTGCACGATATATATGTTGCTCTTCGGTTTTGATGGGTACTAGATTTTATTGTTTATTGTTTTATTATTGACTCTACATATCCAATGGAATATCTATAACGTAGATACAAGGCATAGGTCGAGTACAGAATCCTTTGATAAAATTAATATCTAACGCATTATGTTCAGATTTACTTTGCAAATACTCCTAATCTCATTTTTATTGATGAAAACTAGTGTTGCCCAACATAAGCATATAGAACTGGGTAATGTGCAATGGCTCCGCAACTACGATGAGGCCGTGAAAAAGGCTCAAGCGGAGGATAAAGACATATTCATTCTATTTCAGGAAGTCCCAGGATGTAGTACTTGTAAAAAATATGGTAAGAATTTGCTAACCCATCCACTTATCGTGGAGACGATAGAGGATCAGTTTATCCCACTTGCCATCTTCAATAATCATAAAGGTCATGATCGTGAGATCCTAAGCCAATTTAATGAACCCACTTGGAATAATCCCGTGGCTCGGATCGTCAATGCGAACGGCAAAGATGTCGTCGATCGTTTATCGGGCAACTACTCTATGCTCGGATTGATCTCTCTTCTTGAAGAAGGTATTGCTGCTCGCAAAGTCCTCGTACCAAAATACCTCTCCCTACTACGATCTGAGTATACACATACGGAAGAACTGGTATTGGGGATGTATTGCTTCTGGGAAGGTGAAAAAATCATCGGAAATATGCCCGGCGTAAGCACTACCGAAGCAGGATGGATGAGCGGTCATGAGGTCGTGAAAATTAGCTTTGACCCAGATCAAATCGCTGCACATGAAATCATCGATCATGCCAATAAAAGACGATGTGCAGATGTAGTCTTCTCAGATGAAAGCGTCAAACAAAACAGGGTCAAAACCAAAGCTCTAGACGAGTATCGCATCGACCGACAAGACAAGTACTATCTCAATCGCTCCAAGTACAAAACTCTAAACCTAACCAAGGCTCAAGCGACTAGAGTCAACAGCTACCTTGCACAAGGCTTGAGTCCTGAGGAGTGGTTGTCTGGGAGGCAGCTTGGGGAGGTGGAGTGAGGATTTCCTTTCTTATCTTATTGCTTTCATTTTAGAATCTTGACGTACAAATATTAGCTACATTCGGAAGGAAAAAGTGCAAAAAAGAGTTTAGTTTAATACCCATTTTTGAAATTATGAAGGACGTTAAGGGTAGAAATTTTCGCTTGCTAAAGAGTCCAAAAAATCCTTTGATTTTTAACTTAGAAAAAGGTCTAAAGCATGTACTAAATATCGAATAATTGCATCAAGTAATTAAGTACGTGTACTTAGTTTTACATATGTGACCCAAAATGACAAAACATGAGACAAGATTGCTAAGCATATAAATTTTACTCAAAATCAAATCTCATCTCAAGGGTAAAGGCTTCACCATCTTCCAGGCTTACATTGAGATCTAGATCTAGGTTGCCATTACCATGGTTGATAACTCTCATCTCACCCGACTTATAATATCGGCGATTGAAATCAAAGGGGTCGATCTGTTTGATGACATAATCTCCACTGGTCAGCGTATCTGCTGTAAATACAACACTCTCTACAACAGGATAAATACCATCAAGGGATTCACCTATGGATTCGCTAAGGTAAAATCTCAATTCTTGAGTTTGATTACAATTACTACCTATGGCACTAATCAAAAACTCGTAGGTGTCTAGTGTACCTGTATCATTCTTTCGATATTCTGCGGATGCTAGATATAATGACTCTCCATTTATTTTTACCAGAGAATCAATATTCTGAATATTATCACAGGCGACGGGGTTGGGTTCGACATTTTGACAAGCTGAAATACTAAAGATCATGAGGGAGCACGATAGATATACGAATGTCTGTAGTTTTTGCATAGTCGTGATAAGATAAAGAAGAGTTCTAAAGAAATGGCAGATTACATAACCATTCTTTTATCAAAAAAGAGGCAGCCCAATTATCATGAACTGCCTCATATACTCTATCAAAATTCTCCGTAATTGTATGGCTTAGATAATAGATCTGATCGCTTAAAGCGATGTGATCTTTCCCTCAGCATTAATCGATAAGCAACATTTGCTTCGTTTCTGTAAATGATCCCGCTTTGAGCTTATAGTAAAGTACTCCTGAGCCTACCTGCAGATCAGCTTTCTGTAGCTGAATGGTATTCCACCCTGCTTCATATTCATTTCTTTGTGATATGATCAACTTACCCTGCGCATCATATACAATGAGTGTCGTAGGACCAGCCTCTGGCAAGTGGAAACTGATCTCCGTACCATTTTTGAATGGATTAGGTTTGTTTTGAGCTAACTCAAATCCGCCGTTATCCATGATTCTAAGCTCTAACTCTATAGGACCAGTCTCCAATGATTGATTATATACCTCAGGTACAATCTGATCATGAGTGACCTGTATTGATTCTAGGTTTCCGTCAGCTTTAGCTTGGAATACTAGACTCATGAGCTTATCGCTTGCACCTAATGATTCTCCCTCTATACTCATCCAACTCAGCCCAACATGGGTAGCGGTTTTGTTGTATTCTGAAGGCTCTAAGTGTATTGCACCATCCACAATCGCAATCAGTTCTAATGATTCTTGATCAAAAGCAAGCTGCATTTGCAATCCATGTATATCTCTAGGTTGTGATACCCTGATGGGCACTGTAATCTCTTCACCTCTGCTGTATTCTACATCATCTATGTAAAGCTCTACTCCTTCATAGCTTGATCTAGATTCTACTGATCCCGATTTAAGGTTGGCCGTTACAGATCCATTGACGTCACCTATTTTAATACCTATAAAGTCTGAATCCATTTCATCACTCAATAGATTACTATAAGTGATCTCTTCTTGGAAAGGCCATGGAGTTTCTTCGTTTTCAAACTCAAATGATGCATCTACAAATCTCCACGAATCGTTGTTTGGTAACTCTGAGTATACACCCAAAATGAGCTTTCTCAACTCTATGAGATCTACCGCAGATATACTTTCTGAGTTATTGATATCAGCAGCAATACGGTCATAGGGAGTCTGTAATGGGTTGATACCAAGTATATGTTTTTGAATAATGAGTAAGTCCAATGTACTTACACCATTCATTGGGTTATCATTCTTATAGGCTTTTACCTCATAGTCAAGGTACATTGGTACATCCGCAAATGCGAAGTCTCCATCATCGATAGACATCATGCTCTCGATCACATCTGTAGACTCTATGCTGATCTCTGCATCAAGGATACCATCATAATCTTGAGTAGACACTCTACCTGATATCATGGCTCTTTCATCAGCGTTTTCATCACAGGCGTTGTTATTGTCTTGAATATCTATAAACGTAATACATCTTGACTGATTACCGTCTTCATCTGTAGCCCATACTTCAACTTCTTGCTCTCCTAAATCTAAGCATGTAAACATGAGTGATTTATCAGTGATGTCACTACTAAATGAATATTCGAGGTCATCTACCAAAGTACAATTATCAGAAGCCGATTGTACAAAATCATTTGCCCATATTTCTATCATTCCTGTACCATTCATTGGCATAAGAGATGTAGAAAGTCCAAACTTGCAGACCACGGTAGGTGCTTTACAGTCCCTGATAGTTAATAGATAGCTACACGTGCTTGTATTGCCGCATCTATCTTCTACATTCCACGTCAATCTATGTGTACCTCGAGGATATGTACCTGTTATGGTATTTCCTGTATTATTGAATACAGTAGTACCTGCATCAAAAAGATCAAAACTATATGACCAAGCAAGATCCGCTGTAGGAGTACAATCATCTGTTGCTGTTGCAGTAATATTCAGTTCTCCTTGGCATGTCAACTCATTGGCACAAATAGTAGTGTCTTCACAGTCAAATGTAAACTCTGGTGCTACGCTATTGGTCAATACGATGTCTTGTACGTATGTAAATAGCCCTGTGGTAGAACCACTATTGGCAACATACTGACACCAGTCTATAACAGTCCACGTTCTTCTGATTAGTTGACAACCTTCGATAGGATAATTGAATACTTGATCAGAACTATTGAATCCTGGTTGACTACATTTATCTATATTTAAAACAGGCTGACCTGTTACTGATGGGTCTGGATTAAAGTCTGCACAGTTTGTAAATTCAAAATCTGCCGGCCACTCGATATCATCCTCATCAAATGGGTCTATATCCTCAACCGTAATCATCTGTACACAAGAAGTAGTATTACCTGATGCGTCCGTTACCACTAATGTTCTAGTGACTGTACCTTGATTACAAACTAAATCATCGACTCCATTGGTACTTTCTGAAACTGATAAACCATCTGGGCAATTATCAGAGAATAATGCATCCTCACCAGCTATATTTCCAGTACCTGCATAGAATGGATCATTGATCACAATATCTTCAACATCGGCTGCATCGAATACTATACTACCAAAGACAGAAAGGTCATCATAATCAAAATCGAATTCACAACTTACTGTAATATCTGGAAGACATACAGAAGGTGCTACAAGTATTGGCGCTCTATTGTCTTTAATCTCTACTTGTATCATACAAGCAGTTACATTTCCAGTTTCATCATTGGCCTGTAGCTCTACCATAACTGTAGTACCAGCATCAGCACAACAGAAAGAAACAGATTCGCCTAGTACATCATTATCAGGGATAGCACATGGACCACCGTTCATCTCAAGTCTACGACCAGTAATCATGATATCATTTCTATCAGAACAATTATCTGAATAGGTCAGTACATAGTCATCTGGATCTAATGAAACTTCACCGTTGGCATCCAAGAATAAGCATGCTGTACCAAGACAAGTGATCACGGGGCTCTCATCATCGACAACGGTTATTGACTGCATACAGCTTGATGTATTGCCACAAGCATCCGTTGCCGTCCACGTGATAGTCGTTGTACCTTCTGGATACACTCCAGATGCGTCAGCATTGCCTGTAAGATCATTCGTAAATGATACGGTGCTACAATCATCGGTAA
>JAHDGW010000345.1 GCA_020631635.1 Saprospiraceae bacterium | reverse complement strand
TGAAAATTTTGCCAAGAGATATGGTTGTAATTTATATTTATCGAGGATCCATGACCATGGTCGGGAGGATGATAATATGTTGAAAGGGCTTACGCCAGAAAAACTAATCCAAAGTGCAAAAGAGGCGATTGCCATAGGTCAGATATTGGGGGATAAGGTGATTGTGATGTCTTGCTCTACAGGAAGTACATATGCCGCATATCTTTCAGGATATGATGACCGCATAGTGGCTAACATTATGTACTCACCTAATATTGATGTGTATGATCCCAAAGCGGATATGGTACTTTGGCCTTGGGGCGAAAAAATGATGGAGCAAGTCGCGGGTGGAGATCATGTCATACAGGAGCATTATACTCCTGAGCAAGCACAATATTGGAGTGACACTTATCATACCGATGGGATATTCGCCATGATGGGGCTGATCAGGCAAACGATGACCGAGGAGCACTTTGAAAAAATCACTCAACCGCTATTCATGGGATACTACTTCAAAGATCGAGATCACCAGGATGTGGTAGTCTCTGTATCTCGCATGCGAGAGTTTTTTAGACAAGTAGGTACTCCAGATGAACTGAAAGAGCAAGTGGCATTTGCCGATGTCGGTCGACATGTGATAGCCGGAGATCTATTTTCTGAGGACTGGGAGACCGTGCAGCAAGAAACTTATGAGTTTGCAGAGGAGGTATTGGGTTTGGAGGCTGTTGTAGATTGACTCTTTTCTTAAATAACTCTATCTTTATTCACATGAAAGAAATCATTTTTATTGTCAAAGAGAGTGATGACGGTGGCTTCCTTGCCTCGGGATTAAATGATTCCATATTTACTGATGGCGATACTCTTGCTGAGTTAAAAAAAAATATCAAAGAAGCTGTGAACTGCCACTTTGATGACGACCTTCCTAAAATTGTAAGACTTCATATGGTAAGGGAAGAAGTATTCTCGGCTTGAAAATTCCAAGGAATATATCAGGTAAAGATTTGATCAAGGTGTTGAAACCATTAGGTTATGAAGTTACTAGACAGGTTGGTAGTCATATACGATTGACAAGGCTTAAGTCTAATAAAGATCATATCACTATTCCAAATCATAAGCCTATTAAGGTCGGGACTCTTTCTGCGATACTCAAATTACTTGCTGAACAAAATGGCTTGACAAAACAAGAGATTATCGATGTTCTTTTTTTAAAATGAATAAAATCTAAAAAACCTTCTACCTCAACTCCTTCACCTCTCTTTTCAACTGCCTGATCCTTTGCTCCAATTCTTTGATCTCTCGTTCTTTGCCTTTTATTTGATCCTGTACAGATTCATTGATGCCAAATCGATCTTTAGAGATGCTGCTATTATTGGATGACTCAGGATCTGTATTGTTTTGCGAAGACGTACTGTCCCAGCCTATAAGATCTTTGGCCTTTTGCAGACCATTTTCTCCTTGATAGTACTGTAATCCAATATACGCGATAGGGGTAAAAAAGATCATGAAGATCAAAAACCGGGCAAATGGAGTCATTCTATACTTAACCTTCATGGATACGTTTTACATTTTCAAATCTAAAGTATGAAATCAATAGGATACAAGCTTTCAAAAAATGAAAATTCCGTATTTAGATCATCATGACTTTAGTACTTTAGTGATATGAAGTATAACGCAATATTTGCCTGCCTAGTTACACTATGTTTAGCTATATCATTATCTGCGCAAGATGAGTTGGCGATCAAGCTCTATGATTTAGAGGGAGTTTCATTTCAAAAAATAGAAACCCCAGACGGCTACAATTCCGCCTTCGAGCTCCGTATCAAGCAACCGATAGATCATAAAGATTTATCAAAAGGATATTTCTACCAAAGAGCTTTTTTATCTCATCGCGACTTAGATGCACCTATGGTTTTGATCACGGAAGGCTACCAAAGACCACGTAATAGATTGTACGAACTCACGGACCTGATCATGGCTAATCAGATCGATATCGAACATCGATTTTATGGAGAAAGTGTACCTGATAGTATGGAATACGAATATCTAAATCTTGAGCAGGCTACTGCAGATTATCATAGGATTAATACTCTTTTTAAACAAATATATAGCGGTGATTGGATCAGTACAGGGATCAGTAAGGGTGGACAGACTACGATATATTATCGTTATTTCTATCCTGATGATGTGGTTGCATCTGTTCCTTATGTGGCTCCGCTTAACTTGGAGAAGGAAGAAAAGAGAATTTATGATTTTTTGGATAATAAGGGGACTAAAGAATGCCGAAAGGCCATATATGATGTACAAGTAAAACTACTCGAAAATCGAGATCAGGTGCTCAACAACATCCGTTGGTATGCCAAAGGAGCGGATCTTAGTTTTACATACCTTACCCCCGAGCAAGCATTTGAATATGCAGTATTAGAATACCCTTTTTCTTTTTGGCAATGGGGTGGAGTATGCGAAAACATTCCTGATAAAAATGCATCGGTAGATACTCACCTCAATCATTTTCTAGATGTATCTGGTATCTCGTTTTTCAGTGATCGAGATATGGATCGATATGCCTCTCATTACTATCAGGCGGGTGATGAGATGGGATATTATAGTTACAATACTCGTGACTTCAAAGATCTCCTCAAGGCCTTACCTGTGGACCCTAATCCATCAGCGATTTTTACACCTAACAAGATGGAATTAGATTATGATAATACACTTGCCAAGATGACCTATGCATGGGTACGAGATCATGGTGATCGCTTTATCTATATCAATGGTGCTGATGATACTTGGTCGGCAACGGCTGTTCCTGAAAATAAAAATCGAGATGCGTTATGGTTTTTCTTAGAGGGAGCAGATCACGGCGAAGCAAGAATCAAGTATATGACCGATGATCAAAAAGCAAGTGTAAAATTAACACTAGATCGTTGGATGAAAGAAAACTAAAACAAACTCAATGAAAAGAGAAAACTATTCTTCGGGAGCCCCTTGGGAATCCATAGTAGGGTATAGCAGAGCAGTTCGTGTAGGAAATACTATCGAAGTAGCTGGCACGACAGCAGTAATCGATGGTGAACTAGTGCATCCTGACGATGCAGGAGCACAGACTTTGGTAATACTTAAGATCATCGAAGATGCCATCATTGGATTAGGAGGTACTTTGCGGG
>JAHDGW010000344.1 GCA_020631635.1 Saprospiraceae bacterium | reverse complement strand
TGCTCTTCTATCAGAATTTAAGTCGATAGCCACCTCTAGGCCCGATGTAGAATATATCATCACCTATCTTGAGTATCTCAATGATAGATCTCCAGACTATGATGAATTAATGCGTTTTTACTATGATCTAGGATACCATATTTTACTTAATCAACGAAATCTACCTCAATGGGCGATCAAGTATATGGAACTTGGACTAATGGCAGACCCTACCAATAAAAACCTCCATAACGGACTCGGAGAAGCATATGAAAGACTTGGATCGCAATATGTTTCTAAGTCAAATTATCATTTTTCAAAAGGGAAATAATAGATTTACAATATGGAGGGGGAAGACTTGTTATATAAAATTGCACTGACCAAAATCCAAAAAGTCGGTGTCTTGAAAGCTAAGCTACTCGTAAGTTACTGTGGAGGTATCAAAGAGGTATTTGAAAAATCTCAAGCACAGCTTCAAAAAATTCCAAACATTGGAGCTGAAATAGCCAAAAAAGTAGCTCATACTTCAGCACTTTCGGAGGCAGAAAAAGAAATAAAATTTTTAGAAAAAGAAGGAATTTCTACCTGCTTTTACCTAGACAAAAACTATCCGAGCAGGCTAAAAGTATATGAAGACAGCCCCATAATCATGTATTATCGTGGTGAGAGCCCACAATATATGCAACGATCTGTAGGCATTGTAGGCACCAGAAAACCTAGTGAAATAGGTAAACTCAATTGTGAAAAACTGGTTGAAGATCTTAAACCACTCGACCCTGTCATCATAAGTGGTATGGCCTATGGTATCGATGCTACGGCACATAAGTCAGCACTGAAGTATGGTCTCAAAACAGTAGGCGTTCTGGGGCATGGATTGCATATGATGTACCCTGCTCAACATAAAAATATGCTTGCCCGTATGTTAGAACAGCATGGTACAGTCATCACAGAATATGATCATCAAGCAAGCTTTGTTCCACAAAACTTCCCTAATCGAAACCGTATCATTGCGGGCATGAGTGACGCCGTGGTTGTCGTAGAATCTGCTCGCAAAGGCGGTAGCATCATCTCTGCCGTCTATGCTAACGAGTATAACAAAGATGTATTCGCATTTCCAGGACGGGTACAGGATGAAAAGGCACAAGGGTGCAATATGCTCATCAAACAACACAAAGCAGCACTCATCGAATCTGCAGCAGATATCGCCTATATCATGAGATGGGAAGAGAGTGAAGAAATAAAAAATATACAGGCACAGTTATTCATCAACTTAAGCCCCACTGAGGAAGCCATTGTAGATCAACTCAAAGAAAAATCTCAATGTACGATAGACCAACTCCACTACGCTACTCGGATACCCCAATCACAGCTATCCTCAATATTATTAAATCTTGAATTTCAAGGTGTGGTGAAGTCTCTACCAGGGAAAAAATATATCTTGTATAAATGATTAAAAATCTTACCCTTTCGGCTGCTAAACTTTCATGTATAGTATTGATCACACTATTGGCTTGTAATAGGGCTATACATAGCGAAGTTTCACCTGGTCAGATAACAGCTCCTACAATAGCGAAATCACCTAAAAATATAGTCCTTATGATTGGTGATGGCATGGGGCTTGGTCAAATAAGTGCTGGCATCTATGCCAATGGCAATAAAAGTGCATTGGAGCGAATGGAATATATCGGTCTACACAAACCTTATGCAGGTGATCAACTGATCACTGATAGTGCTGCGGCGGCTACAGCATTTGCATGTGGAGTAAAGACGTACAATGGAGCCATAGGCGTAGATATGGATACCATTGCAGTGCCATCGATACTCGAGAAAGCCGAATCACATGGCATGCCTACAGGGCTCGTAGCAACTAGTACGATTGTGCATGCAACACCTGCTTCATTTATATCACATAATGCATATCGAAAAAATTATGAGGCCATTGCTGAAGACTTTTTAGATACGGACATTGATCTATTTATCGGTGGTGGTGCTAAATTTTTCAATCAACGCGAAGATGGAAAAGACCTCTACCTGGCACTACGTAACAAGGGATATCAAGTCGAAGACTATTTTAGCAAGGAGCTTCTAGAGTTTGACTTTATGCCTCATGAAAAGATCGCTTATTTAACCGCCCTAGATAGCCCTATACCCGTTGCACAAGGAAGAGAGTATCTTGGTCATGCAAGTACAAAGGCTCTCGATTTTCTTAAACATAAATCTACTAAAAAGGGGTTTTTCTTAATGATAGAAGGAAGTCAGATTGACTGGGGTGGTCACGCTAATAATGCAGGATACCTCATATCAGAGATGCAAGAATTTGATCAAGTAATAGGCCAAGTAATTGACTGGGCCAACAAAGATGGCGAGACACTTGTCATCGTCACTGCCGATCATGAAACTGGGGGATTTGCCATCCAAAAAGAATCTACGATGGATAGCTTAGTCACCGCATTTACCTCTGACTACCATACTGGTACATTGATTCCCGTATTTTCTTATGGCCCCAAAGCGGAGCTCTTTAAAGGCATCTATGAAAATACAGAGATATATCATAAGATGACCGAGGTGCTGGGCTTCTCTGTCCAAGATTAAACACTTAATCCTGAACAATGGTAAAATCTCTAATTACATATAAATCTCCCCAGGGAGCGGGATCAGGTAAAAGTAGAGGTAAATCAAACTCGTAAAAACAAGCAGTAAAACTCACCTGCATACCATCTACTTCGAACGACTCAGGTATATCAAGGCTTGCTCCTATGAGCTGAGTAGTATCTCCTTGCATCTGATCTACTCTGATCGCCCAACTATCATAACAAGTTAAATAGATCATACTCCCCACAGCATCTTCCATGTTAAACAATGCATCAGCGTCGCATATCAGATCCTCTGAATTATTGGAGTCAGAGCAGGAACTAACTGTAATCATCATTATCAGAAAAACTGTAACTGTAGTAAGATACTTCATGATGTTTTAATTTGATTAGGTATTACACATCTAACGTTACAATCTCCAATTCGTGATTTAATCCAAACGTATTTCAATATTCCAATACAGTAAAAGGTATCTTTCAAATCATGATCTCCAAATATCGAAATATGATCACCAATTTATAATTTTCGACTTTCGACCCCTACAAATGTCGCTCTGCATGATAGCTAGATCG
>JAHDGW010000010.1 GCA_020631635.1 Saprospiraceae bacterium | reverse complement strand
AATATGGTGTCGATTCCAGGTATAACAATGATAAATATGATCTTGAACATGGTAAAAACTTACTACTGGCTCGTCTAGAACGATTAAATACAGTATCGGTAAAGGATATTCAAAAAGCTAGATTATTACAGCTGTATATCAATATGCAAGATTTCCTTAAAATGGGTGGCACTTCCTCCAAGTTAAGATTTACAGACTTCCTCATAAATTACATTAATATTCTGTATTCAAAACATCGAGAATTCGCAGATGATATTAATATTACTTCTGTAAAACTCAGCCATATACTCAATGGACATCGAGAGCCTGATGAAGCATTTATACAAAGATTGATATTACATTCTGAAATGAGTTATTCTAATATCTCAAGCTTTAGTCCAGAAATTTGGTTTCATGTGCTATATCATGGTAGAACACTAGATGTCATGGCTAAAAAGGAACATTGGTCTAAAAAAGAAAACAAAAATGTCCGCTTTACAATTGCATAAATAGGTATAATTTTAAAACCTGACTTTATCAATATGAGTACAAATAATAGCATAGCCGACCTACGAGAAAACTATAGTAAAGCACAATTGGATAGAACAGCACTTGCAAGCGATCCAATTGTGCAATTTAAAGCATGGTTTGATGATGCTGTACAGTCTAAAATCGTAGAACCTAACGCTATGACCATCAGTACGGTAAGTGCTGATGGTATCCCATCATCTAGAGTAGTTTTATTGAAAGAGATCACAGAAACTGGAATAGTATTCTACACCAATTATCAGTCAGATAAAGCACATGATATAGCCAAAAATCCAAATATAGCTGTCAACTTTCTCTGGAAAGAAATAGAGCGACAAGTACGTATACAGGGAGTTGCAGCGAAAATATCTCGAGCACGATCAGAAGCTTATTATCATAGTAGACCCAAAGGCAGTCAGATCGGAGCATGGGCCTCGCCTCAGAGTAAGGTCATCAAGGATCGATCAATACTCGAAGAGAAACAAGGTGCTCTTAATGCACAATATCAAGAAGCTGAAAGACTACCGATTCCTTCTCACTGGGGTGGATATGAAATCACTATCAATATGATCGAATTTTGGCAAGGAAGACCTAGTCGTCTTCATGATCGCTTTCGGTATCGGAAAGATGGAGAGGAATGGGTTATAGAGCGGGTGGCACCGTAACACGATTTCGCGGCTTCTCCACAACGCGATCTCGCTAAATCATCCTATCAAAAACTACTCCCCAAAATCACGTCTTGCATCATTTCCTCATCGGCTCTAATCAACTTGAGACTCACCGTATCTCCCGGCTCATAATTCTCTAAAGCAAGAATAAGGTCATTATTATCCTTTATTGCTCGATCTTGTACTCCAATGATCAAATCTCCATAAGTGATCTTACCCGTAGTAGATTGCTGTAAAGGAATAAGACCAGCATCTTCTGCCCCACTCTCTGGACTTACACTTAAGACCATAGCGCCTTGCATCTCCCATCGTTGAACATATTGACCATGTACCAATTCTACCCCCAATACAGGACGCCGTACTTCACCATACTCTACCAAATCAGGAATCACCCAATTGACAATATCTACAGGGATAGAAAAACCTATACCTGCTGATGCGCCTGATGGACTGTATATCGCAGTATTTACCCCTACCAGTCTTCCCGATGAATCCAATAATGGACCACCTGAATTACCTGGGTTGATAGCTGCGTCAGTCTGTATAACATCACGAATGGGTATCCTTGCCAAAGACTCAATCTCACGACCTAATGCGCTGATAACACCTGTAGTTAAGGTCTGATCCAATCCAAAAGGATTCCCTATCGCATATACACTCTGACCCACCTTGAGATCAAAAGAACTACCTACTGGTATCGGTTTCAACTGATCAGACGGAGCTTCTATTTTGAGTACTGCAAGATCTTTACGAGGTTCATACCCGATGAGTTTTGCATCCCAAACTGATTGATCACCCAGCGTCACTTCATAGATCTCTCCCTCTTTTACTACATGGTAGTTAGTCACTATATGTCCTTGCTTATCCCATACAAAACCTGATCCACTGCCCGACTCTACTTCATATGCTGTACGTGACCAGTAATCTCTCTTTACCCCCTTAGTTGTGATATAAGCGACCGAAGGAGCTGCATTTTCGAATAGATTGATGGTGAGTTCTTCGATGCTGGAAACCACCTTGACAGGTGCAATATTTCTATTATTTGAATTGGATATACCAGTATTTTCGAGCACTTCCGTAGAATCTTGATGTTGTGATGTGGATACACCAAAATAGTTTGATCCAAACACCAATCCCATAAAGAAAACGATAATTAGACCGAATATCTGCTTTAGCTTCATGCTGCGTAGTTTATTATTATAAAATAAACTACAGATTCATAATTTTGATTTCAAAACTGCTATAGAAATCTACAAAGATACTGTGGTTGTTGACGGTTAATTACCTAATCACGGTAAACTGCCCTATTTGTTGTTGTGTATTTCTCGAGATTACGCGATATATTCCAGATGAAAACCGATCGTCAATATCTACTTGTAATTGAGTATTATCTTCCAATCCTTCATTAAGTGGAATAGACTTGACCAACTTACCATTTTCTGCCATAATCAAAATATGACCGCCATATTGGTTTGATCCTAAGTTTAATGTAACAAGATCACCTGATCTTGCGGGACTTGGAAATATCGAAATTTGCCTCTGCTTCTCAAATGATACAAATCTAATTTCGCTATACTCCGAAGCTCCATCTAGGTCTACCATCTGCAATCTGTAATAGACTCTCTGATCGTCATTTAGAAAATTAGCCGCTTGACTATCAATATACTCATATACTTGATTGCGGCCTTCATTCCCTATAGCATCTAGTTTTCCGATAGTCGTCCATTGATCCAACTCTGAGCTACGCTGAATTTCATAATGAGAAGCATTGATTTCTGTTATGCTTTCCCAGATAATATTAGCCGACTGCTTACCTACTCTTTTAACATCAAAACTTAAAAGCTCAATCGGTAATGCAACATTTGCTTGAGATTCGAAAAATGTAGTGCTTCCAAATGCTCCAGTATTTGTACCTACATCCCCGTAGAAGTAATCATTACCCGCTGTATCTGTAAGATCATTCCCTCCATCTATCATGGCAACATACGTAGGTGAAAAACTGGAGTTGGCTACGATCTCAAAGTCTGCCATATCATTTGGGTCTGCACCTATGACCTGTACTCTGAATACCTCGTACTCTGTACCCGCCGTATAAGTCATTGACGTAGGAGTATTTGAATTTGAATAACTAAATAACTGATTATTAAATCCTGATTCGCTACCAAATCTATTTAGAGCGGTATTAAAAGAAGTATTAGTCAAATCTGGAAAATCGTCGTTATTAACTGCTATATCTCCGAAACTGAAATCTGGTTGATTATTACTATTTCTAATAAATATTTCAAAAGTATTGAGTTCCATAGTAATATCACCACCCGCTGGTAAAGCTTGAACTTTGACAATCAACCAGTTGACTTCATGATCAAGCGTTGCTCTAAAGTATTGAGCTCTTGCATTGGTTAGAGAAAACGAAAGGAAGATAAGAGATAGATATATATATTTCATCGTAGAAAGATTCAATTTGATTAATAGTTTTGAGATAAAAGAGCAATTTCGTCACCGCCTAAGATTAATAACATTCGGGCAAAATCATTGATGCTAGCGGGCCCCGTCATCCTTATATTACCGTCCATATTGATGTCAGCATCATTGTATATATCCTGTACAAAAGATATTTCGTCACCGTCTAGCGCAAGAAGAAGTGCTGCAAAGTCATTGATACTAGCGGGCCCGGTCATCCTTACGTGCTTGTTGGCTGCTATGCTTGCATTTTCTCCATTGACATTGGCACCGTACATACCAAAACTACCATCACTAAACTCAAATAATTGATTACCAAAAACATTGCTCGGGTTATCCGTAAGGTCTACTGATATAACTTCATTGAGCAGAATTGAATATTCTTGAGCAGTCATAATTCCAAGATGATTTCTGTGCCGTACACTGATAAAATATTCATTAGCTTCTGCCTGCATACTTAGTACCGATTGTCCGTCAAGATCGACAATATCACCATCTCGCTGTAGGAGTGCCGATTTAGATTGCACAATAATATTGGGGTCATCACTATTTCTGAGTTCTACAAACACCCAATCAACTATATCATCTTCATCAAGATCATTATCAAATACCGTTGTACTGCTTACTTGCTCTCCACCACCACTCTCCGTATGAATAAATGATGCTTTAGAAGCGTATGGCTCTTGCAATGGTATCAAACCCTTAACCCGCAACTGGTCTTGCATAAGCCCTGTCGTGGGATTATATGTACCAGATAATTTCACCTTAATATCAACTAATAATTGAGGTGCTTGTACTCCTTCTACATCTATACGCAGCTCACCGAGACCATAACATTGATTATCTCCATAATTAGATAATGCTGTGAGGAGTAAATACCTCGCCTGTATACCTCCGAGATTAGGACCATCAGCTCCCTCATAAAATCCACTACCATCGGCTTGATCAAACGTATGTGTACCCATATCTAACCATGATAAGCCATCTTCAGAGACTTCAATCTGTACAGATTGTATACCCATATCTAGATCACTCGGATGGTTATAATTCCAATAATGCAATTGGTATAAAGGATAATCTTGATCAAACTCATATAAAATCCAATGGCCATTATTGTTGGCGGGATTAGGATTAGGGCTCGGAGAACAGGAGCTCCAATGCGACTCTTGAGATGTATTATGTCTATCTAAGTAACACTGTGCATCTACAGAGTATGCACTACATAGACATACCACTATGAGTGCAAAAGTTGTAAGTTTTTGCATTTTACGTAATTCTAATAAATTAAAAAATACCTGCTCGGAAAGGCTAATTATATGTTCATAAATCCTATCGGACTACTACTGCCGTTGATGTCATAAAAATTACCAATATTAGGAAATAGCGTAGGTAGATCAGAGTTCATGACTCCGTACCATCTACTGAGTTCTGCAAAGTATTCGTCGGCACTGGTGGTAGGAATAACGACCCCTCCACCTATCTCAAGTGGTCCATCAAGTGCAAGCGAGGGGTAAGATCCATACATCTCCTTACCATTGACGCTCCCTCCCACTATGAAGCTATTTCCACCCCAAGCATGATCGGTCCCATTGCCATTAGAGGTGAGTGTACGTGCAAACTCTGACATGCTAAACGTAGTTACACAATCTCTCATATTGATCTCGTCAAGTGCATTGTAAAATTCTCCTATCGCAGTATCTACCTCACCCATCATTTCATTCATATTCATGAGTACTTCATCGTGGTGATCCCACCCGCCGTACTCAATAAAAAAGATCTGTCTATTCATCGATAGGTCTGTACGGGCTGCTATGGTCTTAGCTACCATATGGAATGCCTGAGAAATATAATTTTCTGTAAACTCAGTGTTGAATGGGGTCAAGCTATTGATCGCTCCGCTGAATAAATTATGACCATCTCGAGCGGTTTTGATCACATCTACATAGGCTTGCTTAAATGCATCTTGATATTGAGCCTCTATCATGGAATCTATAGCGGCTGTCCTTAATTGTGAAAATTGCCAAGGATCTCCATACCCATTGATGCCTACGCTTCCTTCATAAGGGTCTACTGAGTATTCTACTGTATTATTTCCAGTCTGAAATACATTGGATCCAGAAAGAGACATATTCATAGAAATTGTCTGATTACCATTTGCAGAATTCATCATATCAGCAATTTTACCTCCCCAACCTACTGCAACACGATCATGGGGTACTGAAGTTTGCCAATGCATAAATTGGTCAGCGTGACTATATAATCCCAGTGGAGTAGGTATCGATCCATTATAAAATTGAGTTTTTGTAATAGGCTCTATAAGACTACCCACATTGGCCACGATTGCAGCGTCACCACTTTCAAACATACTATGTAGATTGGTCATTGCTGGATGAAAACCATAAGATTTGCCATCTGAAGTATTTGGATTGATAGGTAAAGGCTCGTTCTGTGGAATGGCCTGATTAGATCTGGTAGTTGCATATTCTTGGTATTCTGCATTTCCTATAGGAATAACCATATTATAGGAGTCTATACCACCGCCTAATGCAAGACAGACTAGAGCCTTATAATCTCCGCTAGCAATGGTTGAAGAATTTAAAATAGAAGCAGCGTTCATAGACTTCAGGTTGACTAGTGTAGAAAAGAGTGTAGTATACCCTAAAGTTGCACAGCTAGCTGTTCCTAAAAATTTTCTTCGATTCATTTTATTTTTTACCATGGTAGTCTAATTTCTTTGTTAATAATAAAGCTCTACTGATCAATGAATTACATTATAATCAGGGGAAATCATAGCTAGATATAGTGCCATCCTAGTACGGTCATACTCTTGATCATCTCCATTTATAGAGTTGATTGCATTACGTAATAAAATTCTTGTCTCATCAGTTAATTGTCCATTAGTCAATAATATATCTATCTCATTGATAACAGCCTCAGGGTCATTTGCCTTATTTTCTATCTCATCGGTCAGTATACTTATACTCGGATCATTTTCTTCCCAACTACCCATAAGATAATTCCAGTTAATCCATGCATGAGCAGAGTTGAGGTAGCCAATAGATGAAGATGTATTATGAATTTTAAATTCTGGCGCAAAAAGTCCATTGGATGCCAACTCGCCTACTGGCTGATGATCAGGGAGGTAAAAATTAAATACCGTTGGAGATTGCAATACCATCTGTTTGGTATCATTCAAAAATCCATAACTACTATTCCAATATCTACCCATAGGGCTATCTTTTGGAAAGGCCTTGGCTAGCTGCGTATATCTCATTAGAGGTTCGCGGAGCCTTCCTCCAGAAGGATCCACTACATGGCTGCACTCTCTTGCCTCAGAATCAAGTAAGATAGCTTTTATGACCTCAGCCATATCTCCTCTTATGCCATTGCCATTGTCGTTGAATATACTCGCTACTCTCGCTATATATGCGGGAGATGGGTTAGATTTCACTATACGTTGTATCAACCTTCTTGCAATGAATGGACCGACATTGTCGTGATTAAAAATGTGATCTATAGCTTGTGTAATATCTTCCATACCTGTCTGACCTGCTGGTATGGTATAGTTGCCAACAATAGTTTTACTACCCTGCTCATGAAAATTTTCATAGACTATCATCGGAATGGTACCGTCGGAAAAATAAAAATCTAATCCAAAATAGGGCGCATTTAGCCAAGTTGCGTAATCGTTAATATCTGCGGGTCCTAATCCTGTAAATACACGAGCCAACTCCTTAATATCCTGATTGTTATAAGTAGGGATAGGGTTACCAGAATTATCTAATTTTCTAGATCCATCTATATTTAACTCATAAAGCCCTATAGAGAATAACTGCATGATCTCTCGTGCAAAATTTTCATCGGGGTGGATATTATTTGTCTCATCTGTAGGTGGATTATTGAGGTGGCTGAGATAGTATCCCATAGCAGGATGTAGAGCAACATCAGTCAATAAATCCTTAAAGTTTCCAAAAGCCTCATCATATAATACATCGTAATAGCTAGCAATATTATAAGCATTATCTCTAAGGTCTGATTGTGCAGATACCACTAATATTTGGCTCAATGCATACGCTACTTTTTGTCGCAGCAAATCATTTTGGGTCATGTGATGCTGCCACCAGGTATAATGCCAATGTACAGCCCAAGGTATTCCTATTTCATTTGGATCTGTTCCATTCGCGATCTGGGCACTTGTAACTTCTGCCCATACTTGATCCAAAGAAGTACTTAAAGGTATATACCCCTGTATGATCTGATCATCTATCCATTGTGAATATCCGCCTGGGTAGTCAACTAATTCATTGATGGTTGCACGATCCACCCCTATGGTAGCTTGAGAGAGAAATCTGCTCGCATCCATCATTGCCGCATCTAAACCGTTGCCAGTTATGGTATTTGATCCAATCTGTGTATCATTATCTGAACTCGAACTCACCGTGATACCTAGATCATTACCTGCTCCTAGATAGTCTGTATAATTTTGTGATTGTAAGGAAAACAAGGATATACAATATAATATCCCAAGGGTAATTATCCTTTGCATAATAATTGATTTTTATCTTTTAAAGAATTGATTAGATTCTCTTGGGTCTCTTAAAGATGACTTATTATGATTACGTTTTTCTCAGCGTTTACCCTACTCTTTTTATCTCATTATTGTATAATCTGGGCTGATGAGTAAAAGATACATCGCCATTCGAGTACGATCCCAACTTTGTCCTGAGCCTATTTGTGATATTTGAGCTCTTATTAGATCTCTAGTCTGATCAGTAAGTTGACCATGGGTAAATATAATATCTAGTTCATGTAATAAATTATCGGCCTCAGTAGCTATTGATTCTAGAGACTCTGTATCCAAAGTCACTACCTCATCAGCAATATTTCCTCCCTCCCAGCTATACCATAGATAATCCCAAATGGTCCATGCATTGACATTATTTAGGTACCCTACTGAGCTAGTTGTATGGTGTATTTTAAACTCTGGAGCTTCTAGATCATTGCCCGAAAGATCTCCAACTGGCTGAAAATCTTGTGTATAAAAGTTGAATACACTAGGCGCTTGCAATGGCCATTGCTTCACTTCATTGAGAAAAGAAAATCCATTATTCCAATATCTTTCCAAAGGATTATCTAATGCTATAGCTCGAGAAATATGGGTATATCTGGTCAATGGTTCTCTCAATCGACTATCCTCCCAAGAAGATATTCCCTCACATGTACGAGCTTCACTATCGAGTAAGATCGCTTTGATAAAAGCTTTCATATCGCCACGTACACCTACTCCGTTATCGTTAAAAACGGCTGCTACTCGAGAAATATATTGAGGCGTAGGATTGGATTTTACTAATCGCTGGATCATACGCTTAGCCAAAAAAGGTCCCACATTTTCATGCTGAAACAAAATATCAATAGCAGCCTCTATATCGTCCATCCCTGTCTGACCCGCTGGAATAATATGGTCTTTAAGAATTATCTTTTCGCCAGGCTCATGAAAGTTTTCATACATCTTCATCGGTACCGTAGGGTCTAAGGCATAAAACTCTAAACCAAAGAATGGATTATCTAACCACAACACCCAATCCGCCAATGCTCCTGCTCCTAATCCAGTAAATACTTTTGCCAGTTCCTTAACATCATCATTGTCATAAGTCGGTATCTGCTTGCCTTGTGCATCTAGCTTATAAGTACCATCTTGATTGAGCTCGTACAGACCTATCGAAAATAACTGCATAATCTCACGAGCATAATTTTCATCTGGATGAATATTTTCGGATGGAATTGCTCTGGGGTTGTTGAGATGGGTAAGATAAAAACCCATCGCAGGATGTAGAGATACTTCTCTTAAAATATCTTTATAATTGCCGAAAGCATTGGCAAGTAATATGTCATAATAGCTTGATAGAGGATCAGCATCATCACCGAGTTGACTTCTGGCAGAAATAACCAGTATCTGACTCAAGGCATATGCTATTTTTTGTCTTAGCTGATAGTCTTTACTTATCGCTTGATCCCACCATGCATAGTGAAAATGTAAAGCATAAGGCCCAAAAATGTCTTCTTCATCAATACCGGCATCTAAATATTCTTGCAGTATAAAATCCCAAATCTCATGGGTACGTGTATACATAGAATCAAAAGACATAGCAGCTTGCTCCTCTATCCAGTTATCATAGTCTAATGTAAGGGCTAGGTCATTGATCTGACTTATATTGGCTCCAAATGTGGCTTGTGATAAAAATCTACTTGCTTGCATGCGATACGCATCCAACCCACTATTATTCAATGTATTTTCAGCAACGGAGGCACCCCAACTCGAACTAGCTGACACCTCAATATTCATATCTTCAGATAGAGAAAAATAATTTTCAAAATCTTGTGCTTCACCACTTATATGGCACAAAAGTAATCCTGATAGTATGATTAGATATCTCATATTTTGCTATTTATTGGTGGATGATTGATATTACTTCTGAGATGACAACATCATCAGATTTGATACTCAAAACATATGTACCATTTGGTAGATCTTTAGCATTAAGCCGTACCACTTTATTGTGATAATTCTGATTTTGGATGACAACCTTGCCTTGCTGATCTATAATACTATAGTTATACTTTTCAGAAATATCTGCCAGAGTCTCCCACATTATCTCTTGATCATACGGATGTCCTAATAATTGTAAATCAAAATTAACGTCGTTGAGCTTAGCTATACTAGTAACATCGGCTAGTCCAAGATTTTCTATTCTTACCTCATTGAGTCCATAGCACGATCCCCCATGATTGCTAAGTCCCGTAATGAGTACATATCTAGCATTAGATCCAGTAAGATCAGGACCTGCCTCACCCTCGTAAAAGGATGATTCTGCTGCCCGCTGCAATGAAGTACTGATAAGCTCCGACCAGTTGCTCCCATCATTGCTGACATCGATAACAATGTCAGACATCCCATAACCTGATCTTTCATTCTGATTAATATTCCAAATATGGGTTCGTCCCAATTTATAAATATCCCCAAGGTCATACATTACCCAATGGCTTTCGCCTCGCTCAGCGTTTGGATTGGTACTTGTGTTACAAGATATCCATGTATCATCAAGCTTCATACTATGGCGATACTGCTGACATTGTGCTAGTACTTGTATCTGTAAAACACAAGCTAAAAAAGATATGATATAGATTGATTTCATGCTCTCTAATATAGTTTTTTATGACAAAAGAAACAGAATCGTTTATATCTGAATAAACGCTCAATACTGAAATAACGAATCTTTGGGAAAATACCCTACGCTAGAAATAAAAAAAAGCCCAAGCGAGAAGGCTCTCGACTTGGGCTCAAAAAAAAACGGGGTGTCACAGCTAACGTGACTTTTTCTTGAGGTTACAAATAAAATAGAATTAAAATCTATTTCATAAAAAGTATATGCTTTTTTAGAAGCTCATCTTATTTTTTCAGTTATTCTGTCTTAGACAATGACATTGATATAACCTGGTCAAGATTATATGTCAGTAAAAATACCTCATAACTTCCCTTTTCAAACTGATCAAGGCTCAAGTGTATTTGTTTAGAATCGATGGGTAACTGAAATTCGATATTCCCATCTTTATCCTTTACTTGGATATAGGCTACGTTTTGTTTAAGTGATATCGATAGTTTATCCGTCTTCAGATTATATGAGCTAGACTCAATCAAATCGGAGGAAGATGCTTCATGAACACTGAGCGAAAGAGCTGCTGTCTTAATAATTTCTTTATCATTATTCGTTGGCTCGGTAGCTGCCTGTGCAGTACACATGATAAAAGCCAATGCTAATGATAAAAGTAGTTTTTGATTTTTCATATCTAATAAGAGTTTTGTTAAGAAATCTAGGGACACCGAAATGTACTCTATAGATTATCTAAACAAAATTCATACCACACATTAAATATTGTTGTAATATGTAAGTATTTTACAACGTGAAACTTGCAATTTTTTTAAAACTTTCCGCTCTTTCTCTTATCATATCTTGATTGAGTACTTTCAGCTTATCCAAACTAAAGGCCTCTACACAAAAAGAAGCCATGGTAGAACCATAAATAATAGCTCTTTTTAGATTTTCAAAGGAAGTATCATCTGTCTTAGCAAGATAGCCCATCAGGCCTCCCGCAAAAGTATCACCTGCACCAGTCGGATCATATACCTCTGATAAAGGAAGCGCTGGTGCAAAAAACATCTCTCCCTTGTGGAATAGTAGTGCTCCATGTTCTCCTTTTTTGATAATAAGGCTCTTGGGTCCCAACTCATGAATCATTTCAGCTGCCTTGACCAATGAATATTCGCCAGACAATTGTCTTGCTTCTTCATCATTGATAATCAATAAATCTATTCTTGCGATAACGGCTTTTAGCTCTTCCATGGCTATATCCATCCAAAAATTCATAGTATCAAGGGCTATCAGTTTTGGTCTATCTACAAACTGATCCAGCACTTGTGCTTGTATGGATGGCGTAAGATTACCCAACATTACATAATCCGACTTTTTAAAATGCTCTGGTAAAACAGGATCAAAATCATCCAGTACATTTAGATCTGTAACAAGAGTATCTCGCTTATTCATATTATCATGATACTCCCCGGCCCAGAAAAATGTCTTTCCATCTTGCTTGATCTCCAAACCTGATAAATCAACACCTCGAGATTCTAGTGTTTTGAGCTCTTCATCAGGAAAATCAGCTCCTACAATGGAAACCAGATTAATATTATCTGTGAAATAAGACGCAGACCAAGATATGTAAGTACATGCCCCACCAATAACTTTTTCTGCATGACCAAATGGAGTTTTGATATCATCAAAGGCTAGCGTTCCGACTGTGAGTAAGCTCATAATTAATCATTTTTGACAAAGGTAGTATAACTACTTAGTACAGCTTTAGAATTTGTAAGGTTTATATTATTACCACTTGGATTGTAATAAAAGCTGATAAATGTAAATCAATGGTCATAATATGGAATATAAGTATAGGCATCTAGCACGAAATATGCACTATTACTGATGGACTTATATGGACTCTATTAGATAAAAATGGAATATTGATTGACCTTAATAAACACTCTTCAATCAAATTTTCAACTTACTAAAATGTTATTACTAGAATATACTATCTTGAATACATAAGTTAAATTCAATATTTATGAAGGGCATAGTTTTCACAGAGTTTTTTGAAATGGTAGAAGAGGCACATGGTTATGAAACCGTTGATAAATTGATAGCAAGCTGCAATCTATCTACCGATGGAATATACACTAGTGTAGGCACTTACCCAAGCAGTGACATGTTTGAGTTAGTCCAAAAATTAAGTGATCAGTCGTCTACTTCCATTCCTGATTTACTATTTGCTTTCGGTGGTCATTTATTTCATACTTTCACTCAAAAGTATCAGAGCTTTTTTCAAGATCATACCCATGCTTTTGATTTCTTGGTCACCTTGCATGATCATATACATGTGGAGGTAAAAAAATTATATCCCGATGCGGAGCTTCCAAGCTTTGCATATCAACGTACAGATAACCATAGTATGGAAATGACTTATTCCTCCGAGAGAAAAATGAGTGATCTTGCTCATGGTCTTCTTCACCATTGTCTTGGTTACTATGATCACAGATTTAGTATAGAAAAAGAAAATATTGTAGAGGATGGAAGTGTAGTTTTATTTAAAATCTCTATTGTATGACTGTTCAAGATATTAAGTTACTAGAACGCAAATTTCAAAGAGAAAAGGCTGCTCGCAAAAAAGCTGAAGAAATATTAGAAAAAAAATCACTTGAGCTATACGAGACTAATAAAGAACTGCAATACCTTAATAATACTCTAAAAGAAGCAATAGAAGAAAAAAACGAAGAACTTAACGAAACTCAAACCAAGCTTCAGGAGATCGCAGATACGGTAGAAGACACCTTGTTTAACATGGATCACTACGGCAATATAATCTATACAAATAGATACGCCACTCACCTTACTGGGTATAGTTATGATGAGTTACTAAAGATGAATTGTATCGAACTCATAGAGCCAAGTATGCAAACTACGATGGCTGAAAAATTAATCGAGTTTACCAAGAGTGATGACAACTTTTTATATCTCGAATTTCAAATCGTAGGTAAAAACAAAGAAACTACTTGGATAGGCCAAAAGACCACCAAGACTAAACTACCCAACGGTCAATATAAATACAATGCTATTGCCAGAGATATATCCCAGCAGGTAGAGGATCGCGAAAGGCTCTTGAAAGCAAAAACGCTTCTAAACGAAAACGAAAGAAAATATCGAGAAATCATTACCAACCTCTCTTTAGGAATTTGTGAAGTTGATTTGAATTATAATATCACATCTGTCGATAAAAACTTTTGCTCACTTACCGAGTACAGTAGAGAAGAGCTAATGGGTAAACATGCAGTAAAACTGCTGACTGACGGTGCTGGGAGGAGTATTATAGAACAAGAAAGAAAAAAAAGAAAAAAAGGCGTCAGTAGTATCTATACGGTAGAAATAATTTCTAAGTCAAAAAGTAAAAAAACAGTCATAATAAGCGGTACTCCAAAATTTGATGAAAATGGAGATATTATAGGATCTATAGGTGTACACTTTGATATAACTGACAGAATACGAGATAAACAGCAGATTGCCAACATTCAGGATGAACTACATATTTTCAAATTGAAATATGAAAGCATACTACAAAGAATGCAACTTGGGGTAATAGAAACTTCTACAGAGGGTATCATCATGAAGGCTAATGAATATATCTGTCAACTGCTAGAATACGATCTCTCCGACATCCTAGATAAGTCTATTACTACTGTACTCGGCGAAAACTTAAAAGATAATCACCACCTATCAGAAGTGCCCTTGGATCAGCAGATCGATAATATCGAACTAAAAATAGAAACCACCTCAGGAAAAAATAAAAATGTGGTCATGTCTATGGCACCATTTTACGATGCAGAACTCAATACTAAAGGCCACATATCTGTACTTCATGATATCTCCGATCTGAAGAAGCTTCAAACAAATTTAAAAGAAGCTAAACTGATAGCAGAAAGTGCTCAAAAGGCTCAAAAACAGTTTTTAGCTAATATGAGTCATGAAATGAGGACTCCGCTCAATGCCATTGTAGGAATGTCTCATCTACTGAAAGACACTACTCTAAATACGGAACAAACAGAACTTTTGGAGGTATTATCCTCCTCAACATCTATCCTATACTCTCTCATCTCTGATATACTTGATATGTCAAAGATAGAGGCAGGTATCATTGAAGTACAGAGCAAGCCATTTTTACTGAAAAAACTGTTGGATAACTTGTATAAAACCTTTTCTATTCGCTGTAAGGAAAAGGATTTAAATCTCAAACTAGAGATTAGTCCTCTGGTACATGATAGCCTTATAGGAGATGAACTTTTGCTAAATCAAGTACTGATCAACCTCATCAATAATGCTATCAAATTTACCGATAGTGGGAGCGTAGAAATAAAAGTAGATCTAGTAAAAAATATCAACGATACACAAATATTACAATTCTTTGTGATCGACACTGGATGTGGCATAGAAGAAAGTATACAAGAAAATATTTTCGAGCCCTTTCAACAGAAAAATAATACATTAAGCACTGGTACGGGATTGGGGCTGACCATTACTAAACGTCTACTTGAAATACTGGATTCTGAAATCACCTTAACCAGTAAGATAGGTCAAGGTAGTACGTTTAGCTTTGAAATACAACTAGCTCAGGATACCACTACTACGGATGTAAATGACCATGTAGACGATAACATCTCTCAGCAGTTTGATAATAAATATCACCTACATTTCTAAATTATTGAATAAATGGAATTTAGATTTTGAAGTAGCTAAAAACGGTAAAATAGCAGTTGATTTATGCAGAAGAAATAAATACGATTTGATTTTTATGGATTTGCAGATGCCAGTTATGGATGGCATCGAAGCATCGACAATCATAAGGAAAGAATTACCCCAATACTCCGAAGTGCCTATAATTGCACTATCAGCATCTACGCTACTTACAAAGAAGAAATTAGCTCTCAGCGCTGGCATGGATGACTTCTTAGCAAAACCGTATACTCCGAAACAATTATTGGAGACAACTCGAGGTTACCTTAAGGTAGCTATATCATCCTCTCACTCAGAGCAGAAACCTATCGAATCGGGTATTGACTACAACTACTTAGAAGAATTGTATGGTGATGATGATGAATATAAACTCGAAATGTTTGAATTATTTATAGAGCAATTAGATTCAAATATGCTCCACTTAGAAAAGCATAACCGCTCTAATGACTTTATATCGATTGCAAAACTGTGTCATAAAATAAAACCAAGTATGGCCATGGTAGGTCTCATAGACTTGCAATCTATGGTCGAAGAACTCGAGCACAGCGCAAAATCAGAGGATAGAGTAAAAATTGATCATCAATACCGTATGTTTACAGAAGCTTTGGACATAAAGAAAAAGCTAGTACTAGAAGAAATTAAGCTTTTAAAGCATAGAAGTGATTTAAAAACAGATTGTTAATCCATAGTGATAAACAAACCAATCATCTAAAAGGAATCAAATGAAACTTCAAACGATTATAGTAGAAGATGATCCGCTTGCGACAAGATCTCTAGTGAGGCTATGTCAAAAAACAGATGTTCTAGAAGTAAAAGCAAGCTTTGAAAACCCTTTACTTGTCATCAAGTACCTGAAAGAAAATGATATCGATCTGATGTTTTTAGATGTTGAAATGCCGGAGATGACTGGTTTAGAGCTCTTATCTAAACTGGACGAACGACCAGAAGTCATCATGACCACAGCAAAACCAGAATACGCCTTTGACGCCTTTGAATATGAAGTAGTAGATTTTCTTAAAAAGCCTATTAGCATAGATAGATTCAATAAGTCGATCAAAAAACTCATCAAACTTAGAGAAGGCAAAAATCAAAATGACCCTGCGACTACTAAAAGAGATATATTTTTGAAAGTAGATGGCAGATTGATCAAAGTTCCAGTAGATGATATACTATATTTTGAAAATGTAGGAGACTATCTGAAAGTAATCACTAACACAAAAGTACATGTGATGTACAAGACTTTGAAATCCTTAGACGCTGAACTAGAATTCAGTAATTTACTCAAAGTACATAGGTCTTATATTGTCAATATGGATAAAGTATCAGAGTATAAGGATAGTATTCTTAAGGTTAAAGAAAAGGGAATTCCCGTAAGTCGATCTCATAAACCTATCGTCAAAAAATACCTCGACGCTATAAAATAATCTATTGATCTGATTTTTCTGGACACTGGTCGAGAGCTGTGAACTACTCCAAGTATTACTGGCATTGTATCATTATAAAACCTAATGCAATGAGTTTATTAAGAGTAATTTTGGCTATTATTTTTCCACCACTAGCCGTCATCGATAAAGGATGTGGCAGTATCGTGATTACCTTCATATTGACATGTCTTGGATGGATTCCTGGAGTGATCGCGGCCCTTATCATACTCAATCGGGGTGAAGAATATTAGATCGGTACAGGGAGTTAGTGATGGTTTTGTATATTGAGAAGGTTCCATCATTTTTCTTTAATCAGTGACGCTTTACATTTATGAAATGCAATTACCTTCTTTTTCTGTTCCCTTTGTTTCTTTTCGCATGTAGTGGTACCAAAGAATTATCTGTGACTAGCCCTGAAATAAGTAGACCTATTTACAATATCCAAATTGACTCTTCCTTATTTGGTATAGGAGCTTGCGAGCCCTCTATTGCGGTAAGTCCCACCGATCAGAATGTCATGGTCGCAGGATCTATACTCAATCGGGTATATCAATCAGTAGACGGGGGACGGACCTGGACTAAAGAATATATCAAATCATCATCGGGAGTATATGGGGACCCAGTAATAGAAGCGGACTACAAGGGTAATTTTTACTATGCCCATCTATCCAATCCTACAGGAAAGGCATGGATAGATGAAGAATTTCTGGACCGTATCGTAGTACAGAAGTCTACAGATAATGGAGCGACATGGAATGACGGCAATTATCCCGCTCCTAACCCACCGAAAGATCAAGATAAAGAGTGGTTAGCTATAGATCCTAATGATAATACAGTGTGGATGTGCTGGACAGAATTTGATGATTATGGCAGTAAAGAAGAAAAAGACAATTCTAGGATACTATGCTCATACCTAGATAAAGGTGAAGGTGACTGGATGACGCCAATGATCATATCCAAGTCAGAAGGAGATTGCCTAGACGGTGACCAAACAACCGAAGGTGCCGTACCCGCGGTAGGCCCCGATGGAGAAGTATATGTCACTTGGGCATTTGATGAAAAACTTTATTTCGACAGAACATTTGATCGTGGAAAAACATGGCTTGAAATAGATAAAGTAATTGCTACTCAACCGGGCGGATGGGATATCAAAATACCTGGTATTTCTAGAGTCAATGGATTTCCTGTGACTAAAGTAGATTTATCATCTTCCAATCATCAAGGGCGCATCTATGTCAACTGGTCAGATCAGCGAAATGGTTTAAATGATACTGATATCTGGATCATACACTCCGATGATCGTGGTGATACATGGAGTCAACCAAAACGAGTTAACGATGATCTGCCAGGTAAGCACCAGTTTTTTACATGGATGGATGTAGATCCCATGACGGGATATATCTATGTAGTATTTTATGATCGGAGAGAGTATACCAATGAAGAAACTGATGTCTATATCGCTTACTCTACGGACGGTGGTTCACAATTTACTAACGTTAAGATCAGTGATACTTCTTTTAAACCAAATGAAAACGTATTCTTCGGTGACTACAATGATATCTCAGCTTACAACGGCACAGTGAGGCCTATATGGACTAGATTAGATAGAATGAAGCTATCTGTATGGACAGCTATATTTGATCACAAGTAGCTACTATCAGTAAACGATTTTAAAAAACTTATGAGGTCATCCTTCTCTTGTTGTGATAATTTAAATCCCTTGATTTTTTCGCTTTGATTAATATGACCTTGACCGCCCTTGGCATAATGATCAATCACCTCAGAGAGTGTAGCTATACTCCCATCGTACATATATGGCTTTGTGACGGCTACATTTCTCAAGCTCGCTACTCTAAACTTTCCTCTGTCCAAGGAATCAAGCGTAATCAGAGCCCTACCCGCATCTGGGTAAAGCTGATATAAACCATTATTTTGAAAACTATAATCAGTAAGATCAAAGCCACTGTGACAATCATTACAGGCTAAACTGTCGGATTCAAAAAGTCTTTTCCCTCTTAGCTGTGAGTCAGTCAATGCGGATTTATCCCCCTGTATATATCGATCATAATTACTATCCCCCTGCACCAATGTACGTATGTAACTAGCTAATGCTCTTGGTATAGCATAGATGTATGAAGCGTCACCATAGGCTGCCTCAAACATTTTTTGATATTGATCATTATTCTTCAAGCTTTTTGCAAGCTTTACAATTGGGATATTCATCTCGTGCTCGTCTTCGATGGGTACCACTGCCTGAATATCAAGCTTGACCACTCCTCCATCCTTATTTACTAGGTCAAGATATACTGCATTGATCAGTGAAGTCGCATTTCTTTTATTACGGCTACCATTGACGCCTGTAGAAATGGCTACATTATCAGCAAAAGCATATTCTGGTTTATGACATGTGGCACATGATACCGTGCTATCTATAGAGATATTGGGATCAAAAAATAATTTTTTTCCTAGTGCAATTTTAGCGGCTGAGATCTTATTGTCATCTGGAATTATTGGAGTTGGAAAATGATTAGGGAGCTCCAATACATAGTCTGTTTGACATGATGCAAAGAAAAAAACCGCCGATACAAGCAGTATGGCGGTCTTTCGATATATTTTTTCTAAAGCATTACTCAACACTTATAGCGGTATTGTAATTATCAACTAATCGCTCGGCAAGCTCCAGGTTGTCACCTGTATGAGTATCTATCTCTGTAGAGAGATCAACATTATTAAAAAAAGTAGAAAGATCAAGCGTAAAAGTTATCTCATTATCACTTTCATCAAGGCTAATAGATGTATCATATGACAATGACCGTAAAAAAGGATCGCTCCCTATATGATATGCTATACCCGTATCTACGGTTCCATCAGCATCCGTATCTACATCTCCGTCTACTCTCAAAAACTTATAACCACTGTTCCAGTTCCAATGCATAGTAGGGTCCTGTGCCGATAATACATCATTAGTATTCCTCTGGGTAAAGTCTATCTCAGATTGACTATTTTCTGACGGTGAAACTCCTACATTGAAGTCAATTTTGGTTATCGTTTTACCCATAGTACTACTTACATCTGAGAGGGCACTTGTATTTGGTGTAGCAAGTAGGTACTGACCATCAAAGTTGACGATGCTAGCATCGTCCAGTGTTAAACTTAGATCACCGATATAATATTGGGCAACATCAAAACTTACGGCATCCCCATTGATCGAGTATGTTTTTCCGTATTCTAGAGTTTCACCATCTACCTCAAATGCAAAATTGAATTGAATACCTGTTGTTTGGTTTTCATCATCATCTCCACATGAAATAATGGTAAAAAGCACTAATAGGAATAAAAGACTTTGTTTCATATTTATTGGCTTAATGAGAGGTTTGAGTACTAGTTCAACGATAAGCTATTACCTAGATTGTCAGAAAGCTCTTGAGCATATTCCAGTTGGCTAAGACTATGTATCTGAGGAGCTGCCTCTATATCATAAATCTGCTCATCTCGAATAAAGCAATCTCTAATATCTATAGTCAAGCTAAGCTCTTCTGTATTGCCCTCCTGAAAGCTCATGGCTTTATCTATTAATATTGTTTTTAGTACATCATCAGATCCCATATGGAGGCTCATACCTTCGAGGTTATCTAAAGTACCGTTGTTATCTAAATCAACATTACCTTCTATTTTGGTGAATACGAAGCTATCCCAAGCGATCCAATACTCTGCCGGTCGAGCACATGGATGATCTGAAGGAAAATCTGCTGGGATCATACCATTAAGAAAAGGATCTAATCCAAAATTAAATTGTACCCGCTCGTACGTTCCTACAGGTACATCTTCTATAGAGATCGTAGTACCTGTTCTTGAGCTTTCTTCATCTACGAGATTAGAAGTGGTATTGATAAAGTCCACATCTTTTATAGTAACTATGCCTTGCTCGTCTATCAGACTTATAGAACTGATATAAAAACTAAAGCGAGTAAAATTTATTTTTCGCCCGTCGGGGTATTCATAGTCTTTCAATAGTACCAGGGGTTCATCTCCATACTCAATCTTGAAGTTGAGGTCTAGTTGTGAAGGCATTTCTTCCTTATCACCACAAGCAATAAGTAACATGATAAGACTCCATGATACAACAGATATTAACTTCACTTTCATACTCTCGATAACGCTTTTCACCTGAGAGTGTTGTCTATGTTTTGATTTGTTCACATTTGAGACGATTGCAATGTCGTCTACAACATACTGTACAGCAAATAAGAGGCGACTAAAATTGCAAAAGCCGATATCACTTTTCGCCAATGTATATGATCTAAGCCTATCCATCGAGTGACGGTATAAGTAATCGCAAGAAAAACTAAAACGATCACTACCTGCCCCAACTCCACACCAATATTGAATGATAAAAGCGTGACTAATAAATCTTCTTGAGAACTGATTGCTTTTAACTGATTAGAAAATCCCAATCCATGGATTAATCCAATAGATAGGGCTAAAATGTAGGTGGCATTAGAAGATTGACTCTTTTTGAAAATATTGAAAAGTCCTGCTACAATGATGGTTATCGGTATTAGCATTTCTATCACATCTCGAGGTATCAAAATGATATTATACACAGCAAGTGATAAGGTTACCGAATGTCCAATAGTAAATGCTGTAGCCAGCCACAAGATTTTTTTCCAATCAGAAAGACTAAATGCTACACATAAGACTAGTAGGTACAGCATATGGTCATAGGCATTGATATCGAGAATATGTATAAACCCTTCTTTTAAAAATATACCAAATATATCCATTACTTAAATGCTAGTTGAAGATGAGCAAAATGATGTGCTCCATGCCATGCATACTGGGCAGCCATAGATTTCATATCAAAAGAACGCTGTGATTCAGGATGAAAAAAAGTACGTGACCAGCCTATATGATCTAGATTCTCAAAGAGCTGACCCCATCTGTGATGAAGACCTAACAGCAGTGAGATAGAGGGCTCCACCTCTATATTACTAGCATCTGGTAGCATGGCCCAACGATCTTCGAAGTAGCTTTTGATTGTCGGGTGATCCTCCGTCAATGCCAGCTTCATACGAGCATAGGCCTGCATATGACTATCTGCACAATGGTGTATGACCTGAGCAGCCGTCCATCCATCAGGTCTATAAGTATTAAGCAACACAGTATCAGGGTGACTTTCTACGAGATGTTTGACTTTTGTAGGAAAGTCTTTGATCAACTTGATGAGTTCTTGTTTTGATTTTTGTGCCCAAGTTTCGTCACAATGACCTATCGGGTACTTAAGATGTTCCATACTCATACGATTTTACCAATGGTGAAAATAACGAGAATAGATCGAAAAGATATATTTTACAAACTTTACTAGACTATGATATACATTTTGAAGATGAAAACAATTCATTTAATATTTCTTTACCTTACATTTTCTGCCCTTCAACTATCTGCCCAGGATATTCCAACATTGGACTGGGACGCCTTACAGGAGACCAAACCATGGGAAGCTACGGAGCTATACGATCCCGCACCACCAAAAGTGACACCGAGCCTATTCCATTCTCCGCCTTCTGATGCTATAGTCCTTTTTGACGGTGAGGATCTCGAAGCATGGCATAAGCCACAGTATACTTATGAAGGTGCTAACATGGAGATACTCAAGGCTATGATTGCTAAAGATGATGACGAATACAAGCATCCTGCTGCTGATTGGATTGTGAAAGATGGGGTGTTTATAGTTAAACAAGGGTCTGGCGCAATAGAAACTAAAGAAGCATTTGGCAGCATGCAACTACACTTGGAGTTTTTATCGCCATATGATCCTGGTAAGGAAGGCCAAGCTTACAGCAACAGTGGTGTATTTTTGATGGGCCTGTATGAAATACAAATCCTAAATAATTATGAAAACACAACATACTCCAATGGTCAAGTAGGGTCAGTGTACAAACAACACATACCACTCGTCAATGCTTCTCGCCCCCCGGGAGAATGGCAGAGTTATGATATCATCTTTAATGCTCCAGTATTTAGTCGTTATGGAAAACTAAAATCTCCAGCTACTGTAACGGTTATTCACAATGGTGTATTGATACAAAACCATGTAGAGCTTCGAGGGCCTACCGTATATATAGGTCAACCAAATTATACTCCGCATGCAGCAGAATTACCGCTACGACTACAAGATCACGGTGATGCCGTTAGGTATAGAAATATATGGGTAAGGAGGCTATAATAGTACTAATGACTACCCCCAATATGAAAATCAGGCATACTGGATACCACGATAAAGAATACAATTGTAGCCACTAAACCAAATAAAAATATTCGTAAGGCATGGCGAATGTTTCTATACTTTTTGTTGAGCTGCTGACCAAGGAAGTATTGATCTCTAATCATGGTTGTATACAGATAATCTCCATCATTAAGCATCTGGAGCATACCCCACTGATAATCCCGTAAAGCCATATTATGATAATTACCAAAGAACAATAGGTTACCCTTTTTATCTCTTACTTCTTCTTCAGTAAACTCTCCGTGGTGTCGCTCTGGTGTAATCGCTAATATTGCAAATACAATAGATGCTAAGGATGTCATAAGTAATAATAAAATAGGCGCATTATGGATGCAAAATGTCTCTATACTTCCGACAATTCTAGCCACAATTACAGAAAGAATGATTGCATTGATTGAAATCATTATATTGGCCTTTCGGTCTACCATCTGGTTGAGCGTATAATGATTTCGTGATGTAGTACGAAACATAGTCTGTATACCTCGCTCGTCCCTTCCTTTAATGGTTTTTAGACTTTTGTGAAGTTTTTTTAGCTCATCATCACTGATATTTAATTCCTTTTTAAGCGCAACATTGGTCGTACGCTCTGCTTGTTTTTTCTCTTTTCGTATTTTTTCTATGACCTCAAGCTTCTTTTTCCGAAGAACGGTTTTTCCGTAGTTGGTTTTATACTCATGAGTCTCTAAGTAGTTTAGTACCACGCTATACCATTCTTTCTTACCAAACTCTACTACGTCTGTAAGTAAGAATTCCTGATAAAGTTTTTTAGCTCTTTTTCTTGCTTTTGGCCTAGACCAATCAATCGTATAAGCATCTGATAATACATCTGATAAGGTATCCCGCTGTTCGGCATGAGGCTGAGAATGCTCCAACAGGTGTATGATATCATCAGTATGTGGATAATGGATAGATTCTAAGAAATTCTTAGCCATCGCTGCACTACATCTAAAGCAAGATTCAAAAAACTTATAAGGCTCTGAGGTATTTTCAAAGGATTTAAAGTCCTTAAACCCTACAAATGAAAGCCAACCTGCTATTTTTAATTTTTCAAGGTCCTCATTACCTACTCCCTCTGCATTGGCGACTTCTGTGATTGCGAACTCAAGTCTTTTTACAAATTTAAAATCATGGAAGACCATTTCTACCGGAAAATCATTTATTATGATATCCGTGGCGTATTGCTTTACCTGTCTTAAATAGTCAGTTTTTGGGATATTATCCATGATGTTGTAAAATGCTTATTGGCTTAAAAGTACGAGTTTAAAACAGGGAATCAAGACAAAAAGATTTTATCGACAATTTAAACTGATGCAACGACCTTGATATGGAAGCATATAAATAAAAAAGAGCCGAACATTATTCTTACTTGAAGGATAATCATTCTGGCTCTTATTAATATTAAACTCTACCACAAATATGGTACGTTAAAAACTATTAAAATTACTAAAGTCTTTATCCGAGCATGAAGATGTGCACATTCAGTTCTTTTTTGGGTTTATAATGCTTTGTGATAGTTATTCGCTCAATATTATCATATTCCTAAATGATATCTGAATGTACTGGTGCAATGTTAAGATACTTTGTAAGCGATGATTATGACCATATCTTATCATGAATAATCAAGTATAAATCAAAATATAAGATCAGTGATACAAATCGTAAAAATACTTCTACAACTATAGTTGACAGATATGATTTCAGAAGCCTTTATCAGAATTATTTATAGCACAAGTTACTTGCGTCATTATTCATTATGTTCCTAAAGCTAAGTCGTTGTATCGCAGTTTCGCTCTGCAAGTATATATAATACCAGTGATTTCGTTTTGCCACTCTTCCAAATAAGTTTACGTCTTCAGCAACCATATCTATTATTCTCTCATTCATCATTTCTCCTTGCGGACCTACAATGAATAGATATCTACCGTCATTGGATGCTAACATAGGTGGGATTCCACCTTTTATACAATTGATTGCGCAGCTTTTGTGCACCTTTCCAATAGCGGGATTCATGGCTCCAAAAAAACATTTAGGATCTACAATTTCCCCTTTTATAGTGACATACTGCCCTCTGGCTTGTACCGGAGTATAATCATTATATTCTCCAATATTTAGAAAAGATTGCTCCAAGTCTGTGAGCTCTATTACCGAATGATCATCATAATTCATTTCGGTTGTTGAAAGCGTAACGATACGACCATCAAGATCAATTTGATCTCTCTCTTCAATGTTGTTGATAGATCTAAGAGCCGAAAACTTTCCACCATCTACAAGAAGATAATCCTTCTTTGGAGTCCTAAGCATAGGTACTGGAGATTTGACCAAAGTACCCGTAATCTCAAAGTTCTCCGTAAAGTTGAATTCACTGTTTTTCATAGGTTCCATCAAATGTGGTAACCCCCAAGCGAATGCCGTAAATAGTACTGCTAAAAATATAGAGACACCTTTACTGAAGCTATATAAAGCCTTGGGTATACTATCATTCCATCCAATATAAAATTCATCTTTATCGATCTGATCTGTACCTCTATATGGAACCCCTTCTCGCTTAGATCCTAAAGGGTATGGTCGATGATCTACCCATATAGTACCTTCCTCAACTCTTATCGGATAAGTTTTAATTTTTTCCTCAAAAGGTGGAGGAGAGCAGCCATCTACTAGCTTATATTGAAAGCCATGCCAAGGGCAAGTAATACAACCGTCTACTACTTTACCTTCGCTCAGTGGCCCACCTTGATGACTGCAAAAATTACTTACTGCATGAAGCTTTCCCTCAGCCTTATATATTGCGATAGATTCTCCTTCTATCTCGACAAGCTTTGCACGTGATACTTCGATTTCTGAAACCAAACATGCCTCTTTAAAATGATTGCGCTTATTACCGATCAAGCCTACGTATAGATGCAATCCGATAATCCATGAAATCCCTAAACCTAAAAGCCAGTCGCCAGCGGCAAGATGCTCTGCCTGCATAACTCCACTAAAAAGATGCAAAATCAATACCGCAAAGCCTAAATATACAGTCATATGAAGGCTTTTCCATATTCGAGGTGATAGTTTGTGCAACCAATAGTCATGGCTTGTAATTGCCATCAAAAACAAAATACACAACACAAAAAAACCTGCAGTCATGTATGGAAAATCTGTCAGACTTCCATAATTAGTGTTTGCTGTAAAAAGACTAATTATTGGATTTTCGGTACCAAAACCATGATAAAACATAATAGACAAAGCCCCGTGAATAAAAGCCACTATAAACATGCTGACTCCTAAATGCCTTCGATTATATAACAGCACTAAAAATCGTCGATCAAGCCTTGCCAGTGGCCCTATTGATAAAATAATCATTAGCATCAGGATTGCTAGAGTACCTGTTGATTTGATGATCAATAGTGGTACCAATGTATTGGGATATAATATCAGGTGGGATACGATAAAACTGACCAGATATACCAACACTATACTTAGTAAAACCAAGTCATACTTCTTCTTATGAGGAGTCCAACTTATAAACTTTGAAGTACTCATAATATCAATAGTTGAAAATGATTATAACAAATGTAATGAGTACCAAGAGCCAAATTACAGGATGTATCTTCTGTTGTATTCGATTCATAATCTAAGGATTGATGCCGGCATATGATGACTATAACTCTTTAATCAATTTTTTCATACGTATAAACAAGCTCAAGCGTAATGATGGTAATAATACCATTTACAATATAAAATGACGCATGTCTGATATGAACTATATCCAATATCTGCGTTAAAAATACTCGGCGTAGCTAAGGCTATGCCTGCGTTTTTTGCCTTAATCTCGAATATATTTCATAAATCATCTTATCCGCCATTTTACATTATAAATGGTAATAATACAAAAAAGCCCAAATCTACTGATGTAGATCTGAGCTTTTTGGT
>JAHDGW010000009.1:26353-27185 GCA_020631635.1 Saprospiraceae bacterium | reverse complement strand
ACAACAAGTATAAAGACCTAGAAAAAACAGACAGAAATGGGGAAGGTCGCAGGGCTTTGAAAGATGAAATGTCAGAGGCACAAGCTGATGAACATCTTAAAAGGATGATAGTCAAAGAAGAGAAAGCGCTTGCAAATAAAAAGAAACTCATAGCAGATCTACAATCTGTGGTCAGCAAACAAAAAATCGTAAGACTATTCGCTGCCGAACGAAAATTTAAACGGAAGGTACTCAATGAATATTCTAAAAGACGAAAAGGAAAATCTAGAATGGACGGCAATTAAGATTTTAAGGTAAAAATTGTTTAAGAAAAGCCTATCACAACCGATTGTGATGGGCTTTTTTATTGATTTTAGAGGTAATTAATATATTTATAAAAAACACCTGTAAGATGTCACTCATATATTAGGGCATGTAAATAAGTTGGTTATGGTTTAGGTATAATTACTTATTATAAGTTAAATAATTGATAATCAGATAGATACAACATGATCTATAACGTATAATGGATGCAATTAATGTGTGGAAAACTAATAGGTTTTCATGGGAAATTCTGACGCTTTTTTCTCTATATTTGATGCCATTGTGTTAATCCTTTGGACAGTAAACTTTTATGGAACACAGAATAAAGCTGAATTCCCAACTGGCTGCGCTTGTATCAGATTTTGAAGAACGTACAGCCAATGGTGATTATAAATACCTGAATGACAAGACCTTTCATCAACTCTTAGAGTTTTATGAAAAGGACGGGCAAATAGACAAAGCCATCAACGTAGCTGAACTCGCTATCAATCAATTTTCATATAGATCAAGTTTTATCATTATCAAAGCA
>JAHDGW010000009.1:0-26343 GCA_020631635.1 Saprospiraceae bacterium | reverse complement strand
TTTACTTTATGTAGGAGATCTAGATGAAGCTTTTTTATTGTTGGAAAAAGCAGAAAGTATTGCCCCTTTTGAAAATGAAATTAAAATCCTCAGGGCTAAGGCGCTGACTATGGCCAGGGAGCATACCGAAGCTATGAAATTGCTCGAAGATCTGAAAGATTCCGCCGTTGAGACTGATTTAGTAGATATATTGGTTTGTGAATCTTATATACATGAGCACCTCAAAGATCATGATGCTATGTACGATTGTTTGCTTGAAGCACTACATATCAATAGAGCACATGAAGAGGCGGGTATTCGTTTTTGGACAGCTGTAGAGCTTAGCCGACGATACGAAGCTGCAAAAGAGATTTACTCTGATATTATCAATGATGAGCCTTACAACTCCCTAGCTTGGTACCACTTAGGTCATGCCTATGCGGCTACAGGATCTTATGAAGATGCTATAGATGCTATAGAATATTCCTTTATTATTGCTCCTGAGTTTGAGTCCGGTTATATGGATTGTGCTGAGCTATGTTTTCAGTTGAAGTATTATGACCGAGCACTCTATTTCTATAAAGAGGCCAACAAATTATTTGGTCCCGAATCAGATATCTTGATACATATCGCAGAATGTGAAGTGAAGCTTGGTCGTGTAGATGATGCTAAACTCAACCTATTCGAAGCGTTGAAAATAGACCCATACAATGATGAGTTATTTTACCACTTAGCAGAGTGCTATGCGCATCAGGGGTTTTGGTATAAAGCTATCAATGCATATCATAAGTCTATCGATATAGAAGATCGATGTGAGGATTACTATTTTGGTCTAGCTAAGGCATATTCTGCTATAGAAAACTCTGAAAAGGCGCTTTATTTTTATAGAAAAGCAGCTTTGACAGGTCTAGAGCAATCTTGCTACTGGGAGTCTTATATCTCAGCATTGATTAAGTTGGGTGACTATGACAAAGCACTAAAAGTGTTGCAAGAGGCAGATCAGTTTACATTCGGTGCAGATCTTATGTACTGTGAAAGCGCCATCCATATTATCAAAAATGATAAGTCAAAAGGGATGAGAATTCTAGAAGAGGCTTTGATCGAAAATTTTGATATACATAGATTATTATTTGAAATACAACCTGAGTTGGAGCTCGATCCTGAGATCGGTGCTATGATTCAGTACTACAAGCAGGAACTAGCATAAGTTCTATGCGATATAAAAAGACAATTTAACAACCAGAACTCGGGGCATAGAACACTGTTTTTATGCCCCTTTTCTTTTCCAGTAGGTTTTGGCGAGCATAATTAGTTTTCCCTCCTGATTATTGATCCAGTGGAGCTGCTCAGTCTCTGATATCACTTTATTGTATATCAAAAGTTGATCACCATACATGGCCTCCGTTTTGAATTGTAGTTGGATTTTGATTAATACCTTCTCGTCAAGAAAAGACCTCGTAATCTGTGAAAGTATTTTTCGACACAAGGATTGATTATTGATATGATTATTCCAGTCTAGATCATAAAAAGATACTTGGTCATGATTTTGATAATCATGACTATCCATTGGTTTGAGATTATACCTTGCTCTACTCAATATATCCCGATCCTGCGGTATGTACTTTTCAAACATAGTGATATCTGCCACAAGGGGTTTACGTGTATTCAGATCTATGAGTGCCCAGGTGCTGGTGGCCCTTGCTATTTCAGAGTCACCATGATACATATGGTAGTCGCGATATGCGAATATCTTTTCAAATCCCGATGGAAATGTTCGTACCTCTATACGGTCCCCTAGGTTTGCTGATCCCAAGATCTCTATCTCTTTCTTGAGTAATACCCAAGAAGTCTGAGCTTCCTTCATATCCCAAAAAGATCCGCCTAGTTTTATAATATGCTGCATGGAAGTCTCTTGCAACAATTGTATAATTGCCGGATAACTAATCGAACGATCAGGGTGGATTTCTTGAGACCTGATCTTATATTGCTGTATATACATAATTAACTTTCACAAAGAAGCAACAAATATTTATTGTGAGGGTACAAAAACTTTATCTATTGCATCTACCTTATAGAGTGGCATTGTTTATGTTATCTACATGTTAATTAAAATCATAATATGTTTTTACGTAGTATACTTTTTATTTCGACGATTTCAGTTCTACTCATGTCTTGTGGTGGTTCTAAGGATATAGTTTATATACCAACGGAAGATTTTGAAGAGCGCATTTTGGATACGATGCAAGTCGTAGCACCAGCAAAAGTAGGTGAGCCAGAGGATTTTACCTTTCCTGTATATAATGCTAGCCATACCAGGACCATAGATATAGTGCATACTAAACTAGACCTAAGTTTTGATTGGACTAAACAACATGTCATTGGTAAAGCAGATATTGAGTTTACTGCTATGTTTTATCCAGTAACGGAGTTTGAGCTGGATGCTCAAAATTTCGATATCCTAGGTGTAGACCTCAATGGTAAAACCGCTAAATATAAGTATGACGGCCAGACAATCAAAGTATTTAGTCCAGTCAACATCACGAGGCGGACACAGATGAAAGTAAGTATTGACTACATCGCCAAACCTAATGATGGTCCCGTAGGTGGCAGTGCTGCAATTACTTCTGATAAAGGATTATTCTTCATCAATCCACTGAAAACAGATCCAAACAAACCTCAACAGATTTGGACGCAGGGCGAAACAGAGAATAATTCGAGATGGTTTCCTACCGTAGATAAACCCAATGAACGATGTACTCAGGAGATATACGTGACCGTCCAAGATCGTTTCAAAACCTTAAGTAACGGCACCATGATTTCTTCTACCAAAAATGCTGATGGCACTCGTACTGATTATTGGAAACAAGACCAGCCACATGCTCCTTATTTGTTTATGCTGGCTATCGGAGAATATGCCGTAGTCAATGACTCTTGGAATGGGAAGCCTGTAGACTATTATGTAGAGCCAGCATTTGAGCAAGATGCCGCTGAGATTTTCAACCATACGAAAGAGATGTTAGATTTCTTTTCAGAAAAACTCGACTACCCTTATCCTTGGGATAAATATTCGCAAGTGATATGCAGAGATTATGTATCGGGAGCGATGGAGAATACCACAGCCGTGATCTTTGGAGAATTTGTACAAAAAGATCATAGAGAATTGATTGACAATGGTAATGATCTTATTGTAGCACATGAGTTATTTCACCATTGGTTTGGTGATCTTGTGACCTGTGAATCATGGGCAAATCTTACCATGAATGAAGGTTTTGCTAATTATTCTGAGTACATGTGGTTTCAGCATAAATATGGACAGATGCGAGCAGATATGCATCGTCGTAAAGAGCTAAATAGTTACGTGGCATCTTTTGAAAATCAAGGTGGCCATCCATTGATACATTATGGTTATCAGGACAAAGAAGATATGTTTGATGCACATAGTTATAACAAGGGTGGGCTTGTATTACATATGCTGAGAGACTACGTGGGCGACGAAGCTTTTTATGCGTCATTGAGTAAATATCTAAAAGACAATGAATACTCAGAAGTAGAAGCAGATGAATTGAGACTAGCCTTTGAGGATATTACAGGTCAAGATCTTAATTGGTTTTTTGATCAGTGGTATTTCAGTGCAGGGCATGCGCAGTTGAGCGTAGCATATGATTTTGATAATGAAAATAATCTGATTGAAATCGATGTAAAACAAATCCAAAATACAAATGAACATCTACCGGTATATATACTAAATCCTACGGTACAAGCTTGGGATGAGGTTGGCAATAAATATGAAATCCCAGTTGTCTTAAATCAAAGAGAACAAGTCATAACACTATCTCCATCAGAGATTGGGATGTCTACGATGCCTGCACTAGTGATTTTAGATGGTAAGGATATATTGCTTGCAGAGATATTTGAAGATCGCTCTATAGATGATTATATACTTATGGCTAAGTATGAAACCGCATATGTATATAAAATGCAGGCACTAAAAGCCCTAAAAGCTAATCAATCAGCTCAAAATATCCTGAAGGATCACCTCAATCATGACTTCTATAACTTAAGGTATCACGCATTACAGAGTATAGATATCAATGACACCATGTCAAAAGACTTGGTAGATATGGTGGAAAATGATAAACACTCCAAAGTAAGAGCATCAGCATTGAAAAAGTTATCTAAGCTTGATGCTTCATCTCATATCGACTTGGCTAAAGAAGTAATTACCAATGAGCAGGCATATCCAGTAATAGCGGAAGCATTATCGTTGCTTAATAAGGTCAATGATCCAGAAATCATCAAAACGGCAGAGGCGATGCAACACGTGAGGTCATCTTCAGTATCATCTCAAGTAGCAGATATTTTCATCAAAAGTAAAGATCCGAAATACAATACTTTTTTCGTGAATAAGATCAAGACGACTTCCATCTATGAGCTTTTTCCAATGATGAATAAATTCAGTAGATATATTGACTATTTGGGTCCTAAAGAACTATTAAGTTCTGCACAGCAATTGTCTAGCATAAGTATGGACTCGGGTGAGATCAGCTATAAAAAATATATGGTGACTAATGCTATTAATAACATTAAGACTAAGCTAGACAGCATACCTAGAGACTCAGAGGATACTAAAGACGCTTTGAACGGTTATAGCTCTCAAGTCAAACAAATACTAGAAAATATTATTGCAAGCGAAACAGATGAAGAGTTAAAGGCACGGTATTCTGGATTTTAACCCTCTTCAGAGTAGAGCTTACTGCTTTGATTCTTGACTTTACATGATATTAAGCTTAAATTTATTATTTAGGCTTTTATCAACTAATATAGAGTCGAAAACATAACTGAAAACCATCTTTATTGAAGTGATAAATACTTCAATCGTAAAGAAAAATATAATTGATGCCTGAAGTGAGTAGTTACGATGTATTGGTGGATAAGCTAGATACTTTTATACGCAAGTATTATATCAATAAGATCATTAGAGGATCGCTATATGCAGTTGCTTTGATCATTGGATTATTCTTATTGTTCAGTTTATTAGAGCATCAGTTTTTTTTCGGTAAGGGAGTGAGAAAGTTATTTTTCTTTGGTTTCATAGGTACCTTTTTGTTTGCGCTTTCCTATTGGGTGATTGCTCCAGTTTTGAAATATTTCCGATTAGGCAAAACGATTGATCATGAGCAAGCAGCTAGCATCATCGGTAATCATTTTACGGATGTACAAGATAAATTGCTCAATATATTACATCTCAAAAAACAAAGTGAGTCGATGGCCGATACTTCGCTTATAGAAGCGAGTATAGCACAAAAGACTACAAGACTTAGCCCAATACCATTTAGAAATGCTATAGATCTACGAGAGAATAAAAAATATCTCAGGTATGCTCTACCACCGTTTTTATTGTTTCTAGTCTTACTATTTGCGGCTCCTAGCTTAATCAAGGATAGTACCAATAGAATCATCAACAACGATAAGGAGTTTGAGCGAGCGGCGCCATTTCATTATGTCGTCAATGCAGAAGATTTAAAAGTCGTGCAATACGAAGATTATAAACTACAAGTGAAGATCGAAGGCGAATATGTCCCAGAAGAGGTGTTTATCAAGCAAGGTGATTTTAGCTATCGATTGAAAAAGCAAGGCCAAGACTTGTTTGAGTATGACTTTAAAAATGTGCAAAAGGACATAGAATTTCAACTTTATAGCGGTAGAGTAACTTCAGAAGATTATATGCTTGATGCGCTTGATAAGCCCTCATTGACTGACTTTGAATTAAGTTTAGATTATCCAAGATATGTACAGAGATCTGATGAGATAATCCAAAATGTTGGGGATATCACCGTACCAGAAGGTACTAAGATCAACTGGACTTTCGATGCAGACCATACCGATCGTATTGATCTGAAATTTAGCGGTTCATCAGAAGAAAAAGAAGCTAAGCGACAAGGAGAAACGACATACCATTTTGATCGCACGGCTAGAAGAGATGAATATTACAAACTATACTTAGGAAACGATCTTATAGATACGAGAGATTCTATTTCTTACAGTATTTCTGTCATCAAGGATAAGTCTCCAACGATTTCGGCTGAGCAGTTTAAGGATAGCCTTTCTAGAAATTTATATTTTTTCGTAGGGTCTAGTGCCGATGATTACGGATTGTCAAAACTACAGTTTAAGTATCGTATTACCAGAGAGGATGGTAGTGCTGAAGAAGAAGTGAAAATGCCAATCGGTATCGATAAGACCAGAGCTGAAGATTTCAGTTATACTTTCGATATAGAGGAACTAGGTCTAGCGCCCGGTGATAATGTATCTTATTATTTCCAGGTATTCGATAATGATGGATTTAATGGTCCTAAATCTGCGAAGACATCAGTGCAGTCGTTCAGAAAACCAACGATCAAAGAATACGAGGAAAAAGAAGATCAAAACGAAGAGAAAATCAAAGAAAAGCTCAAGGAGACCAAAGAGAAGTCTAGAGAGATACGAGAGGAGTTTAAAAAAATGAGAGAGAAGCTCCGTCAAGAAAAAGAATTGGAATGGGAGGATAAGAAGGATATTGAAAAGCTGTTGGAAGAACAAAAAGAGCTTCGCGAAGAATTAGAAAAGGCTAAAGAAAAGTTTGAAGAAAATCGTGAAAACGAAGAAGAGTTCAAGGAAGAAAAACCTGAAATTCAGGAAAAACAAGAGAAGCTCCAGGAGCTATTTGAAGAAGTTCTAGACGAAGAAACGAAAGAACTCATGGAAAAGATCGAAGAGCTCATGCAGGAACTCAATAAAGATAATGCCATGGAGATGATGGAGCAGCTTGAGATGGACGATAAAGAGATGGAGCAAGAGCTTGATCGTTTGTTAGAGCTGTATAAGCAACTTGAGATGGAAAAAGAAATCTCTGAGCAAATAGAAAAACTAGAAGAACTCGCTGAAAAACAAGAGAAGCTAAGCGAAGAAACTAAGAACGAAGAAAAAAGTAATGATGAGCTTCAAAAAGAACAGGAAAAACTAAATGAAGAGTTTGAAGAGTTAAAAGAAAAGCAGGAGGAGCTAGAGAAAAAAAATGATGAACTGAGTCCTCCTAAGGATATGGGTGATAAAGAAGAGAATGAAGAACAGATGGAGGAGATCAGTGAAGATATGCAGGACAGTCAAGAATCTCTCGAGCAGCAGGACTCTCAGAAAGCATCTGAATCCCAGAAAAAAGCATCAGAGAAGATGAAAGGAATGGCCGGTAAAATGCAACAATCTATGGAGTCTGGAGAAATGGAGCAGATGGAAGAAGATATGGCCGCATTGCGTCAACTTCTTGAAAACCTCGTCGCCATGTCCTTTGATCAAGAGAGTCTGATCGAAGATGTGCAGACTACCAATACAACAGTGCCTAGATACGTAGAACTCGTACAGACACAATTTAGACTCAAAGATGATTTCGCTTTGATAGCAGATAGCCTTCATGCCTTATCCTTGAGACAGGATAAAATAGAGGCTTTTGTTACCGAAAAAGTAAATGAAGTCGAGGGGAGTATTGCAGAGAGTTTGACCAAAATGGAAGATCGGGTTAAAAATGAAGCCATTCTTAACCAAAGAGGAACATTAAAAAATGTCAATGATCTTGCCCTGATGCTTAGCGAAGCTATGAATCAGATGCAGCAGCAAATGTCAGGTATGATGTCTGGTGACCAGATGTGTAATAAACCAGGTAAAGGCAAGTCAGGCAAGTCTGGAAAAATGCCCATGGATAAGATCACAGAAGGTCAAGAAGGATTAAAAAAAGACCTTCAAAAAATGAAGGAAGGAATGGAAAAGGGCAAAGATGGAAAAGGTGGAATGTCGAAAGAATTTGCTAAAGCTGCAGCACGACAAGCCGCCCTAAGGAAAGCGCTTGAAGGACTCAATAAAGAAAATAAAGAACAAGGCAAAGGATCAAAAGAGCTACAAGAGCTAATCGATCAGATGGATAAAGTAGAAACAGAACTTGTCAATAAAAAGCTAAATGCAGAAATGATGAAGCGCCAACAGGATATCATCACTCGTCTTCTGAAAGCAGAAAATGCAGAACGCCAACAAGAATATGATAATAAACGTAAAGCTGAGCAGGGAAAAAATCAGAAACGACAGCTTCCTTTGGCACTTCAGGAGTATCTCCAAAAGAGACAAGACGAAGTCGATTTATATAAATCGGTATCTCCGGAACTTAGACCTTACTATAGAGCGTTAGTAAAACAGTACTATGAGTCATTAAAGACTATAAAGTAAATACTACCGCCCTAAAACAACAATCTCAAAGCAAGACCTTAAACTTAAATGCACCCTATATATTAAGTTAAGTATCATGAACGTGAAAACTTTGAAACTACCTTCCATACCTAAGTCAATCGTCAAGGTTGAAACCTATGTACAGCAGGTAGCTAATCGATATAAAATACAACCGGATAAGTTTCCGAATATTCTTATCAGCCTCACTGAGGCCGTCAATAATGCAATCATTCATGGTAATAATCAAGATGCATCTAAGTTTGTAAATATTCGATTGAAAGAAACTACAACAGGTTTATGTTTTCAAATATGTGATGAGGGTAATGGTTTTAATCCAAGCGATATACCAGACCCTACATCTCCTGAAAATATAGAATGCTGCGGAGGCAGAGGTGTATTCTTGATGAAAGAGCTAAGTGACCATATAGATTATGATGAAAACGGGCGTATTGTAAACATTCATTTTAATCTATAATATCCTTTAATTCAATATCAATGGATATTCATTATTTTGAAGAAGATATTTCATTTTCCCTGAGTAAACCACAATCTTTCAATATTTGGATAGCCAAACTATCTGAAAATTATCAAAAGGAGATAGCTAATATCAATTATATTTTTTGCTCCGATGAATACTTATTGGAGATCAATAAAGAGCACTTAGATCACGATTATTATACGGATATTATCACTTTTCCTCTTCAGAGCGATCCCATTGTAAGCGATATTTTTATCAGCATAGATCGAGTACGAGATAATGCAGATCAAGCCAGTATATCATTTGATCATGAGCTCAAAAGAGTCATGGCGCATGGCTTGTTGCACCTGTTTGGGTTTGGCGATAAGACAGAAGAAGAGGCTATACTTATGAGAGCTGAAGAAGATCGCAGTATTGCGATGTTCTGAGAAAACCATTTAATATTTATATTTTAGGTTTTTCTTTAAAAAACAGTGACATGCAAAAGCTTTTCATAGTTCTATTTATTACTTCGACCATTATATCATTGAGTGCTCAAGACCGCATCACTGGAGCGCCATTTGCTACCAGATCGGAGGTTATAGCGCAGAACGGTATGGCGGCCACATCACAGCCATTATGTACTCAAGTGGCTATTGATATATTAAAAAAAGGTGGATCAGCAACAGATGCTGCTATTGCTGCTAATGCTTGTCTTGGACTCATGGAGCCTACAGGCAATGGTATAGGTGGTGATCTCTTTGCGATAGTATGGGATGCAAATTCTAAACAACTACATGGACTCAATGCCAGCGGAAGGTCACCCAAAAGCCTGACACTGGAATACTTTAAAGAAAATGAATTAGATAAAATACCATCTCATGGGCCGCTACCCGTATCAGTACCAGGTTGCGTAGATGGATGGTTTGAGCTACACGGAAAGTTTGGCAGACTACCGATGACTGAGGTGTTACAGCCTGCTATTGATTACGCTAACGATGGATTTCCTGTGAGCGAATTAATAGCTTATTATTGGGGTAGAAGTGCCAACTTTTTATCCAAATTTGATGGTTTTTCTGAGATCTATATGCCTGAAGGTAAAGCACCGATAAAAGGAGATATTTTTAAAAATCCTGCTCTTGCCAATACCTTATCTAAAATTGCTAAAGGCGGGAAGGATGCCTTTTATAAAGGTGATATTGCTCGTACTATTGATCGATATATGAAAGCCCAAGGAGGCTTTCTTAGTTATGAGGATATGGTAAGCCATACTTCCGAGTGGGTAGATCCTGTTAGTACTAATTATCGAGGTTATGATGTCTGGGAGTTGCCTCCCAATGGTCAAGGTATAGCAGCACTGCAGATATTGAATATCATGGAACTCTATGATGTGAAAACGATGGGTTTTGATAGCCCAGAGTACGTCCATTTTTTTACTGAAGCTAAGAAAATAGCTTTTGCCGATCGTGCTAAATATTATGCCGATCCTGCATTTAATGATATACCTACAGATTGGTTGATTTCTAAAGAATATGCTCAAAAAAGAGCTTCAGAAATCAATCCGAACAGAGCCGCTAGATCAGTGGCAGCAGGAACATTAAAAGATGGAGATACCATCTATCTAACAGTAGCGGATAAAGACGGCAATATGGTCTCACTCATCCAAAGCAATTATAGAGGTATGGGTTCAGGGATGACTCCTGATGGATTAGGTTTTATATTACAAGATAGAGGGGAGTTATTCAGCCTAGAAGAAGGACATTTTAATGTTTATGAGCCTGGTAAACGACCTTTTCATACGATTATTCCTGCATTTGTTACTAAAGACGGTAAACCATACATCAGCTTCGGTTTGATGGGCGGTGCCATGCAACCACAAGGTCATGCTCAGATGGTCATTAATATGATTGATTTTGATATGAATCTACAAGAAGCAGGTGATGCACCACGTATTTCTCATGGAGGCAGTACTCAACCTACGGGTGGAAATATGACCAATGGTGGCATATTAAATTTAGAATCTGGATTCTCTTATGAAACCATCAGAGGATTGATGTCTAAAGGTCATAAAGTCCAATTTGCCAAAGGTATTTATGGTGGTTACCAAGCAATCATGTGGGACGATGAGCGCAAAGTATATTTTGGTGCTAGCGAAAGTCGTAAAGATGGTATGGCGGCGGGGTATTAAAATAGCTCGATTTCGCGACTTTGCGACACCGTGAATTCGCGACTGATCTAGCTTTATGCGTAGCTTTCTCACCAATGATACCCATCCTAAGTGGTAAAAGAAAAGAACAACCACTCGTTTAAAAACTCTCTGTGCTCTTAGTGTTCTCTGTGGTTCAAAAAATGAACAAACTCTACTTAGCAAGTCTATATGTTCTCCATGCCTCTATGGTTTAAATAATGTTTAATCTCCCGAACTCGCGACGTCCCGAAATCACAGTATCCCAAAATCGAAAAAAAGCTACCTTTGCACCTCACGTAAATTGCAATTGCGATGAAAAAACTATACAACAGAGTCAGTAAAGAACTGCTCAAAAAACAACTAGAAGAGAGTACCACTCCACGTACTACACTTAGTTTTTATCAGTATGCTCATATTGATGATCCGCAAGATTTTAGAAATCATTTTTACAGAATACTGGAAGACATAGGTGTATTTGGACGTATTTATATCGCAAAAGAGGGTATAAATGGTCAGATATCAGTCCCGACAGAAAACCTAGATACGCTGCGTCAGGTGATGAATGAAATTGAGTTTCTCAAAGATATAAGACTCAATATTGCGATTGAAGATGACGGTAAATCCTTCTACAAACTCAAGATTAAGGTAAGACACAAGATCGTAGCGGATGGACTAGATGATGAGAGCTTTGATGTGACTAATCGTGGAGAGCATCTTTCTCCAGAGCGATTCAATGAACTAGCAGATGACCCCAATACGGTAATCGTTGATATGCGCAATCATTATGAGAGTGAGGTAGGTCATTTCAAAGGAGCCATTACCCCTGATGTAGAGACTTTTAGAGAGTCACTACCGATTGTAGAAGATATGATCGAGGACAAAAAGGATAAAAATCTGGTCATGTATTGCACAGGAGGTATACGTTGTGAGAAGGCAAGTGCATATTTCAAACACAAAGGATTTAAAAAAGTACATCAGCTAGAGGGAGGTATCATTGAGTATGCCCGTCAAGTAGAGGCAAAAGGATTAGAGAACAAATTCATTGGCAAAAATTTTGTCTTTGATGAGCGAATGGGAGAGCGAATCTCTCCTGATATCATATCATACTGTCACCAATGTGGCAAACCATGTGATGACCATACCAATTGTGCCAACGATGCTTGTCACATTCTTTTTATACAGTGTCCATCTTGTGCTGAAAAAAACAATAATTGTTGTTCAGATAAGTGTAAGGATTTTGATGCATTATCAGCTGAAGAACAAGCCTTGCGAAAAGGTACAGAAGAATTCAATGGTACCAAATTTGGAAAAGGTAGGTACAAGGCACATCGTAAGGATCATGTGCTCGACTAGCATATTTTTTTCATACTATTCCTTATCTTACTAAGAGGATAAATAGAATTATGAGGTATTTTTTTGGATTTTTGATGTTGTTATGTTCTATAATTGGATTTTCTCAACTTGAATCGAAGTACACTTTTCAGGATGCAGATACTCCTGATTGGGTTCAGCTGATGTATGCTGATGATGCTGATCCAGGAGCTGTAATAAATGCATATGAAAAATATTACCGTAACAACGAATTCGTTAAAAACAGCCATACGCAGTATTATAAACGATGGCTAAGGTCTATAGCAAGAGAGCTTGATGTAAGACCTGAGACGGATAAAGCATATCTAAAAAAATCAAAGGAACTGCGAATGCAAAGATCAAGTGCTCAGTGGGAGAGCATTGGTCCATATGACTGGGATCATGAAGCCGCAGGATTGAGTTATGCTCCTGGAAATGCACATGTGTATACAGTCGAAATGGCACCATCGAATAATGATGTCATGTATGCTGGTACGGCAACATGTGGTTTATGGAAAAGTACAGATCATGGAGTTACTTGGAACTCTTTGACTGATGATTTATTATTTAATGGTCTTACAGCTATTGAGATAAGTCCAACTAATCCTGATGTATTGTATACCGAAATGTTTGGCTCTGTCTACAAGTCCATTGATGGAGGAGTTTCGTTTAATCCAACGGGAGATGCGGCTTTTCAAGCAATCAGTATGAATGTTAAGGATATTGTTGCTCTCCCGGGTAGTACTAATACGGTATTTTTATGTTCTGACGAAGGCTTATATCGGACTACAAATGGTGGTACATCATGGGTTCAGGAAATCATAGGTGATTTTTTAGAATTAGAATTTCACCCTACTAATAATGCTATTGTCTATGCTACAAACGTATCAGGAGATACCACTCAATTTTGGAGATCAACTGATGGCGGACTCAACTGGACACAACAGACTAGCGGATGGCCTGTACCTCCAAGTGGAGCTGAGCAAAAAAGAACAGAAATCGCAGTAAGCCCTGATATGCCTAATCGTGTAGTTGCACTTTGCACGGGTGCAGCCAATGGTGGTTCGGGGCTGTATGGTGTATACGTGAGTGATGATCAAGGGCAGACATGGACTTTCCAATGCTGCGGTCCTCAGCCAAGTGGTCCTGCCAGTGCTACCAATATGAATTTGATGGGCTGGAGTGATGAAGGATTGGATGATGGAGGTCAATACTATTATGATCTTGCCTTAGATATCAGTCCTACAAATGGGGATAGTATTTTTGTAGCCGGAGTCAACCTTTGGGTCTCTGCAGATGGTGGGCAATCTTTTACCTGTCCCGCAAAATGGAGTCATTCGACAAAACCTAATTATGTACATGCTGATATTCACGATGTGCATTACTACGACTCTCAAAATCTCTGGGTTAGTGGTGATGGCGGTATATTCCATAGTACAGATGGCGGAGCCAACTTTACTCGTAGAAATGTTGGCATTGCTGGAACTGACTTTTGGGGATTTGGTATGGGGCATTGGTATGGGGATGTTATGCTTGGTGGAGCATACCACAATGGAACATTACTCAAAGAAGAAGATACGTATAAAAATGGTTGGTTATGCACTGATGGTGGTGATGGAACCTTAGGGTTTGTTAATTATGGCTTAGATAGACAAGTATACAGTTGGTTCAATATCAAAGAATTGCAATCAGATAGGACTATTGCTCCTGTGACCAGAGGCTTTGATTTCAAACCAAATAATACATACATAACAGGAAGATCTAGTGACCTGATTGTACATCCACAATATTATACAACTTGGTATTCTGGTGCGGGTACACAACTGGTAAAAACAGAGGATAATGGCTATTCCTATGATGTAGTGTATGATTTTGGAGTGGACGTAGCAGCGATGGATATTTCATGGTCTGATCCCAATACAATGTATGTTACTACTTTCCCTGATTGGTGGGATACCAAGACCATATTTAGGACTACTGATGGTGGTGAAAACTGGACGGAGATAACACCACCCAGCTCTCTATTAAATGGAGATACATGGATACCCTACGATATCGTAGTTAGCGAACAAGATCCTCAAAAACTCTGGATCGTACGTACCTCCATGTACAGTAGCTCCAACTTAGATGGGCGTATGGTTTTCGAATCTACAGATGGCGGCGACTCGTGGGTTAATATCACTGGATCTAGTTTAGATGGAGAGACAGCTACCTGTATTCAATTACAGAAAGGAACAGATGATGGTCTGTATATAGGTACTAGACGTACAGTTTACTACAAAAGCGACTCGGAGTCAGATTGGCAATTATATAATACAGGACTTCCAGTAAGTACCTCATCTACTCGAATAGAAATGTATTATAGAAAAGGTCTCGTACGTACAGGAACCAATCGATCAGTATGGGAAATTGACTTTTATGAACCAAGTACTCCTGTGGCTTACCCTTCTGTAAATGAAAATAAAACAGCATGTGCAGGAGATACATTCTATTTCGTAGATCATTCTATTGTCAATGAAAGTGGAGTTAACTGGAATTGGTCTTTCCCAGGAGGTAACCCGAGTACATCCACTGAGAGAGCACCAAAAGTAGTATATGATGAAGCTGGCGTATTTGACGTAAGTCTCACCGTATCAGATATAAATGGAACTGACACGAAGATGGTTGAAAGTATGATACAAGTCAATCAATCTTGTGGAGTAGACACAATACCTGGTAATTGTTTATTTGCCAATGGAAGTACAGGACATGCAATTGTTGAAGATTTTGATCTGCCTAATGAAGAGTCCATTACCATTACCGCCTGGATAAAATTGAATAGTAATCAACCTAATTATTCAGCAGTATTTATGAATGATGGTGATGCCGCAGGACTCAATTTTAGAGAGGGTAATAATACACTAGCATATCACTGGCCTGGCGGATCATGGTCTTGGGATAGTAACCTTGAAGTACCGATAGATGAATGGACACATGTTGCGCTAGTTGCGGACGAGACGTCAGTAACTTTATATATGAATGGAGTTGGTGTTACTCATAATACGAATATCAGCCCTGTAGATTTCACTAATATTCGTCTAGGTAGCTATAAAGGTTGGGGAAGTAGAAACATGGACGGTCAGATTGATGAAGTAGCAATATATGACAGAGCTCTCTCTCAAGATGAGATTAGAAATTTAAGGCATCTTACCAAGTATCCTGAGACAGACCCAAGTTTGATAGCATATTATCAATTCAACAATGAGTTTCAATTGCTGGATGCTGTTGGAAACAGAAATGGAACTTTAAATGGTACAGCGATGTACCAAGTATCTTCAGCTCCAGTTGGAGGTGGAGTGAGTGAGCGAATAATCATTACAAATGGTGGTATGCAGGATTTTACAGTTCCAGGTCTTTCTTTAGGCTTCCCTGCAACAGGAACTAATCCTGATGGTGAAGTTGTGGTTAGTCATCTTAATGTACCACCAGATGTATTTCCAAATGGAAACCCTGCCTTTGATGAAGGTTATTGGGTAGTCAATAACTATGGTGCTAATCAGACCACGTCTATATTGGATAGTGTCATCTATTACAACTCTGCTACCGTGACCGCTTCTATGTTGTTCTCGGGAGATTATTCTTTCTATAGAAGGGAGGCCAATGATCATGGTGGTGTATGGAGACTTCATAAGTTCAATACGACTATTCCTGAGGAAGGAGCAAGGGGAAAACTTAGAGGTATTGATGCTTTACAACTTAACTCTTTGGGGCAATTTATAGTAATGAGAGAAGAGTTTCCTCAAGGAACTCCACAGGTTACTATTGCCCATGATATCACTACTACGAATGATCCGATAGCAGGAGCTAGCATGGAATTGTTCTTTGACACTAATAATCAAGGAATTTTATTGCCGGTATATTCAGATATAGATTTGGCTACAGCTTTTACACCAGACGAGGGACACTTTTGTTACAATAGTGATCAAGAAGCGCTTCTGTACTATGACGGTACACAATGGCAAAAAGTAAAAGCAACCTCATTATTGATTGAACAAAATAGTTCTGCTCCAGTAGCTACCAATAATATTTCAAGCTCTCCCTATGTAGCTTCTAAAACTGCCATTCTAGCGTTACCATCGGAAGGGCAATATGTTCAGGTATCAAAGTTTACTACCGAAGATCTAATCAATATTGCCTTTCCAGATCAGGGGATGATGGTGTATGATTTGACTACGAAAAGCTTAAAATACTTTAATGATCATTATTGGACATCGCTGGATTCGGAAGCAACGACCTTGCCTGTAAGTATGCAATCGAATACTACTGAACAAGGAATCTCCCTTGGCTCAAATGTAAAACATGGTTCTTCCGCTTTGCAGATAAACTCCTCAAATAGAGCTATGAAGTTGCCAAGTAATAGTGCGAGTAGTATTATGGATCCACAAGAAGGTCTATTGATTTTTGACAGAAATATGGAGAAGCTTATGATCTATGATGGTGAAGTCTGGAGAGCACTAAAATCAATATAGTTTTAGAGAAGTTAACGATGACTCTTTTTCTAATAGTAGTTAAATGGTCAATAATTGTTAATTTGATTACAACTAACTTTTTTCTATGAAAACGCATGTCACTACTCTAATTTTTCTATGTCTTTTATCGATGAGCAATATATATGCTCAAGACACTTTCATACATTGCGGATCTCTATTTAGAGCAGAGGGTACCAATATGGAGCATAGAAAGACAATCGTAATTTCTGGAGATACGATTAAAGATATAGTCAATGGATACTTAACTCCAGAAAACGGTGAGGTCATTATCGATCTTTCTAAACATACCGTGATGCCCGGCTTTATGGATATGCACGTGCATATTGAAGGAGAGAGTAATCCTAAAAGATATGAACAACGCTTTCGAGAGAATGACGCAGATCGAGCATTGAGAGCTACCCAATACTGCGAACGTACGTTGATGGCTGGCTTCACCACAGTTCGTGATCTAGGTGGATCTGGTGTCAACGTCTCATTGCAAAGAGCTATCAATAGAGGTTTTGTAAAAGGCCCTAGAATATATACTGCAGAAAAAGCGCTAGCGACTACGGGTGGTCATGCTGATCCATCTAATGGAGTACGTAAGGATCTCATGGGGGATCCTGGACCAAAAGAAGGAGTCATCAATAGTATAGAGGATGCTAAAAAGGCGGTACGTCAGCGTTATAAAAATGGTGCAGATTGTATTAAAATCACAGCCACAGGAGGTGTACTGAGTGTTGCTAAAGATGGACAGGGACCACAATTTACCATTGAAGAGGTAAGGGCAGTGGTAGATGCTGCTAAAGATTATGGTTTCGTCACTGCAGCTCATGCACATGGTGCGGAAGGTATGAAACGTGCCGTACTCGGAGGTATCCATAGTATAGAGCATGGTACATTGATGGATGATGAAGTCATGGGCCTCATGAAAGAGCATGGCACCTATCTGGTACCAACAATCATGGCAGGAAAATTCGCCGCGGCGAAGGCTGAGATTCCTGGATATTTCCCAGAAATGGTTGCCAAAAAAGCCAAAGAAATAGGACCTCAAATACAAGAGACTTTTGCTAAAGCCTATAAGTCTGGTGTAAAAATTGCCTTTGGTACCGACTCAGGAGTATCTGCTCATGGCGAAAACGCAAAAGAGTTTGAGTATATGGTAGAAGCAGGAATGCCACCAGCGGAAGCGATATTAAGCGCAACTAAATCAGCCTCTGAACTGATGCAAATTGATGATATTCTGGGTTCCATCACTAAAGGTAAATATGCTGATATCGTAGCCGTCATCGGTGATCCCATTGAGGACATTTCCTTGCTTCAGGATATTGATTTTGTGATGAAAGCAGGTGTCATATATAAGCAAAATTGAGACTTTTTTATAAGGAGATAGTTTTTCTTCATTTTGATTGGTCATTACGACAGTCGTATTTCCAGTATTTTTAACCAATTAGGGAAAACCCTTCTTTTTAAGTGTTAAAGAATCGTATTTTCAAGTAACATTAATATTTTGGAAATAGTCTTGAGAATGGTCAAATTGTACAAAAGCATTACTCTATTGTTGTTTATGTTTTTATTTCTTCAGGTTCATAGTCAAGAGTCTGATCATACAGCTATTCTTAAAAACAAGCTTCAAGCTGAAAAACTCGAATCTATAGAGTTTGTAGTTGCCGATAATTATACTTCCAAAGGAGTAAGTCATACATATTTTCGTCAAGCGTTAAGAGGTATAGAAATTTGGGGTACCGAAATGACTGTGCATTCATCTCAGTATGGAGAGAGAGTTTCTCTTAATCATATACTTCCTCAGATAGCTGAAATGAAAATTTCAGTTAGGTCTCAAGAGGCTATTGAAAACCTAATGATAAAAACAGCTGGTAATAGGCTTTCTAAAACAATAGAAAAAAACGAATTAGTAGAAATTAGTGAAGGAGAAAAACAGTCAAAATTTATATTAAATGGCTATGCCTCTAATGAAATTAGCTATAAATCCGTCTGGTTCCCTGTCGCTAAAGACGAATTGAGATTAGCTTACCAATTTGCTATAGAGTATAAGGAAGACTATGATTATATCGATTACGTAATTGATATAGAAAACGGAACGATATTATCAGAAGTATCGTGGGTGACAAGATGTTCATTTGGAAGCCCGCATGATCATGGACCTGATTGTAATCATGATCATAAAGAAGAGGAAAAATCAACAGTATTATTACCTAACACCTACAACGTATATCCTTGGCCGGTAGAGAGTCCCAATTTTGGTTCAAGGTCTATGGAAACTTCTCCCTGGCTTGATAATACAACTGCCTCTCCAAATGGATGGCATCAGGTAGGATCTGATAACTATACGACTAGTAGAGGAAATAATGTAGATGCATACGATGATAGCAATGACACCAATGGCCCATCTAATGGTGATGGCGATAGAGCCGATGGAGGCGCGACCTTAGAATTTGATTTTCCACTAGATCTTTCAGGCAGCCCAGCAGACTATAAAGACGCAGCAATTACTAATTTGTTTTACTGGAGTAATGTCACTCATGATGTCTGGTATAATTATGGTTTTGACGAACCATCAGGAAACTTCCAAGAAGAAAATTATGGATCCTCTGGAGCTGCGAGTGATTATGTATATGCTGAAGCTCAGGATGGTAGTGGTACCTGTAATGCTAATTTTGCAACACCAGGTGATGGATCAAACCCTAGGATGCAAATGTATCTATGTAGTGGGAGGGATGGTGATTATGATAATGGAGTGATAGTACATGAGTATGGACATGGTATTTCCAATAGGTTGACGGGTGGCCCATCAGCTAGCGGGTGTCTAGGTAACGAGGAGCAGATGGGAGAGGGCTGGTCTGATTACTTTGGTACAGTCATGACTATAGAGTCAGGTGATCAAGGTACTGATGCTAGACCGATGGGTACATGGCTTTTTGGTCAAGGACCTAATGGAGGAGGTATCAGACCATTTCCTTATAGTACCGATATGAATGTCAATCCGATGACTTATGCAACTATCGGCAGTGGAGTATCTATCCCTCACGGGGTAGGATCTGTATGGTGCACGATGCTTTGGGATATGACATGGGCACTGATAGATGAGTATGGCTTTGACCCTGATATCTATACTGGAACTGGAGGTAATAACATCGCCATGCAATTAGTTACAGAAGGACTGAAACAGCAACCGTGTAGTCCTGGATTTGTTGATGGTCGAGATGGAATTCTTGCCGCTGATGAATTATTATATGGGGGAGCATACAAGTGTATTATTTGGGAGGCTTTCGCCAAAAGAGGGCTTGGATATAGTGCTTCTCAGGGAAGTTCTGGTAGTGTCACAGATGGCGTTGAGGCATTTGATTTGAGTCCAGACTGTTCATTGATGTTAGAGAAAACAGCTAGTGTTACAGAAGCAGTACCTAATGAAACTATTACGTATACCCTAACCGCGAGCAATAACTATGATGAAGACTTAAGTAATGTAGTGATTACGGATGACTTGCCAGATGATACTCAGTTTGTATCAGCTCAGAATGGTGGTGTTTTATTGGGTAATACGGTTACATGGCCAGGAGTCTCGCTAGTAGTAGGTGCATCCCATAGCGTATCATTTACGGTAAGGGTAGACCCCAACCTTAATACTTCGGTTCCAGCATTTGACGATGATATAGAATCTGGATCGTCTCAGTGGTCTACTCAGAATAGTGGTAGTACATCTTGGGTTATTCAAAATGGACAATCAAATTCATCTACTCAGTCATGGTTTGCAAATGATGGTTCATCTACTGGGGTAGCAGAGCTTATTGTAGCAAGTCCTCTTGGCTTGACATCGACATCAGAGCTCAGTTTTTCTCACTTTTATGATACGGAAGCTACTTGGGATGGCGGTAAAGTATGGATCAGTATTGACGGTGGAGATACTTGGCAGGATCTTGGTCCTGAAATGAGTTTGAATGGTTACAACAGTACTATATTTAATAGCTCATCCAACCCTGCTTTTTCTGGTAATAGTGGAGGTTTTATCACAACAGTTGTAGATTTAAGTAGTTATGATGGTCAGCTAGCCTTGATTAAGTTTGAGATGAACTGTGATCAGGCCGTAGGGGGCAATGGGTGGTATATTGATGATGTCATGGTTACCAACCTAGCCAAGTATATCCCTAATATTGCAAGCGTAACGGATGGTACATTTTCTGATACTGCATCACTTGATCATCCAACTAAAGTTAATAATGATCCTTCGCTTTTGTCAGTACAGGTTTCTAAAAACGATATCAGTTGTTTTGGCTTCAATGACGGATCAGCAACAGCTATCTCTTCTAGTGGTACTGGTAATTATAGTTACAGTTGGTCTACAGGGTCAACGAACCCTAGCATAACTAATCTGCAGTCAGGTACATACAGTGTTACGGTAGATGACGGTCAGAGTACGATAGTCACTAATATCACAATCGTAGAACCTAACGACATCGTCCTCAACTTGAGCAGCACAGGAAGCTCTACCTCAAATCCGGGAACAGCCACAGTACAAGGTGTTGGAGGTACTGGGCTTTTGAGTTATCTATGGTCCAATGGTTCTACTAGTACTACGATTACTGGCTTAGTACCAGGTATATATTCGGTTACGGCCACTGACAATGCTTCGTGTACCAAAACTGGAATAATAGAAGTTGCAGAATTTACCTATTGTGGAGCTGAAGTATATGATAGTGGCGGTCCTACAGGGAACTACAGTAATCAGGAAGATATAACTACCGTGATATGTCCTGATACTGATGCCGATAGAGTAACACTTACCTTCAATTCATTTAGCATTGAAGGTGATAACTGGGACGCATTATACATACATAATGGCAATAGCATTAGTGCTCCATTGATCTCTAGTGGCCTTGGCGCTACTCAGGCTGGTTTTCCGGCTGGAGGGTTTTGGGGTAACTCTATATTTCCTACGTTTACCTCTACCGATGCTACTGGTTGCTTGACTATGCGATTTTTAAGTGATCAGTTCGTCACTGGTGATGGATGGGATGTGGATGTCAGTTGCGATGTCAGTTGTCCGATAAATTTGGTCTCAACCTTAGATAATGAAGGGTATGGATCATTGAGACATAATATTGCTTGTCCACAGACCTCACCATTAGTTTTTGACGCCGCAGCATTGGGTGATACCATTAAGATTGAAGAAATGGAGCTCGATATATGGCAAGATATTATCATAAATCAGCCCATGGGACAGGAGGTTATTATCCAATCTGATTTGGTGCAGCCTTTATTTAATATTCAATCAGGAAAAATTCTTTCGCTCAATGGTGCAGAAGTTATACTTGAAAATAGCGGAATATTAAATTCAGGTGACGGTATACTAGAGTCCAGAAAATTAGATATCAAATCTGATAACCCAAAAGAATTAAACTCGGGTACACTACGAGTACTTCAAAATGGAGAAGTGAGGGTACTGCCTAAAGACTAATAAGCTCTCTCATCGTTTTTCTCCATATAATTGATAAATGCTCGGATGACAACTCTATTTCCACCCGGTGTAGGGTAGTCACCCGAAAAATACCAGTCTCCAGTATTATTGGGGCAGGCATCATGTAGATTTTCTATACTTTGATAGATTACATCTACTTCGGGGATGATACCATCAGGTGTGACGATGTCGGCTATCTTCTTAGATATCTCCTCTTGAGTAAACTGTTCATATAGTTCCTTGACCACATTACGTATTTCAGTTCGGGGTAGTTCTACTTGAGCTTTACATTTCTGATAGCATTCGTCCAATAAATCTACCTTGCCATGATCTTCTAGCAATGCAACTAGCGCTTTGAAGGCTACAAAATTTTTCATCTTAGACATATCTATGCCATAACAATCAGGATATCTGATCTGGGGAGCAGAAGAGACAATGATGATCTTTTTGGGTTTTAGTCTAGATACGATTTTGATGATGCTATCTCTCAGTGTAGTACCTCTTACTATACTATCATCGACAAGTACAAGAGTATCGATATCATTTTGGACTATGCCATACGTTACGTCATAGACATGAGATACCATATCTCCACGTACGACATCATCTGCGATAAATGTTCGCATTTTAGCATCCTTCACCGCAATTTTTTCTACTCTTGGTTTTATACTTAATATCTTTTTTAAATCTTCTTCTGATATTTTGGAGCCTAGAGCAAGTATTTTCTCTTTTTGTATGCGTTCTGCTTCTTTTTGTAGCCCTTCTACTAGACCTAAAAAGGCGACTTCAGCGGTATTGGGTATAAAAGAAAATACCGTATTCTTAAAATCGTAGTTTACCGCTCGGAGTACTTTATCAGCTAGTAGTTCACCTAGCTTTTTACGTTCTAGGTAGATGTCTCTATCTGTTCCTCTTGAGAAGTATATTCTTTCAAATGAGCAAGCAGTTCGGGGAAGTTGATTCTTTACGAGTACATCTTTGATATCACCATTTTTTTTGATGATCAGGGCATGCCCACGTTCAAGTTCTTTTATCTCAGAGTGATGGACATCCATAGCCGTCTGTATAGCAGGTCTCTCTGATGCTACCACAGCTATCTCATCATCATGATAGTAAAAAGCTGGACGTATAGCGCTAGCATCTCTAGTCACAAAAGCATCTCCATGACCGATCATACCTGCCATCACATAGCCACCATCAAACTTTCTGCAGGCTCGCTGCAAGAGTCTCTGTATATCAAGATGCTCAGCTATGAGGGCATTGATTTCCATATTGGTGTAGCCCTCTGGTTTAAACCAATTGAATAATCGCTGTACTTCCTCATCTAGAAAATGACCTATTTTTTCGAGTACCGTGACGGTATCTGATTTTTCTTTGGGATATTGACCAAAACTAAGTAGCTCTTCAAAGAGCTCATCCATATTGGTCATATTGAAGTTACCGGCTAGTACAAGATTTCGATTGATGTAGTTATTAGTTCTGATAAAAGGATGTACAGTCTCTATCGTATTGACTCCATGAGTACCGTATCTGAGATGACCGAGAAGGAGCTCTCCAGTATATGGGACATTTTTTTGTAGCCAAGCAGGATCTTGTAGCTGATCAGGTGTAAGCCTATTGAAATGACTAAATACCTGCTCAAAAAGATCCTTGATATATTGGGGATTATTACTTCGCTTACGGCTGATGTAACGATTACCAGGCTCCGTGTTGAGCTTGATAGTGGCAAGTCCTGCACCGTCTTGACCGCGGTTACGTTGCTTTTGCAGTAGGAGTTGCATTTTGTTAAGGCCATACAGTGCCGTACCATATTTTTGATGGTAGTACTCTAGTGGTTTGAGTAATCTGATTACCGCAAGACCACATTCGTGTTTTATTTGTTCGCTCATGCTTATAGTGCCGATTGCATCGAGATAACAAAAGTAATTTAATTCGTAATAGTTTTGATAGAATGAAGCTACATTAGCAATTGTCTTACGACAAACAACTCTTTCTGAGTTCAAAGTTGAGAGTTTAAAGTTTATTTTTAGCACATAAACCCTAAACCAAAAAATATGGGCTTCTTTAGTTTTAATAAAAGAGTAAAGCATCAGCAGTTTGGTTATAAGCCACGATTCTATGATCCTGCCAAGGAAGAGTTAGAAGAGCGCCTCCGTGGCTACCGCAAGGAGGAAGGTATTGATGATACCGAGCTGAGTAAGGCACGTATCAGATCAGGACTGAGGAGTAAGTCAGGCTATGCAGAGGGGTATCGCTCACAGCAAGTAAGAAAGTCCAATTATAGTTTGATTCTAATCATCATCACGCTTGGATTGATTACCTATGTGGTCTTGAAGTCAGATCGTATTCTGAATATTTTGGAGCAAATATCGAACTAGCTGAACGTGAATAATTGTTATTGTATATAATTACTCATGTTTAATAACCTTAAAAACTTGGATAAATAGCAAGCATTCCTGAAAAAGGTAAGTAACAAAATCGAATACCTTACTTATACAAAACCGATTAAGTTTTATTTGTTATTAAGCGGCTATCAGAAGGATTAGAAAAGCTAGTACTTATGCTATAGATACTTCATAAGTACCAGCTTTTTTCTCTACTCGTAAAATACATTAAACGATCCATTTGTGAAATAAACGTTGTCCGGAGCAGACTCCATATATTTATCTCCAAAAAGGTCAAAAAATAATTCAAACTCTCCTTCTACGTAGTTTTGATTAGAATCAATTTTTGTCAATTCCACAAAGTTAGATTTTTCTATATCTAAATAGTAGGTTTCTGAAATAACATCACCATCATCTATAACTCTTCGGTATATACATAAAGGAAGCACAGGAAACTCGTCGTTTATAGTACCGAATGTTTCACTTTTAACTAGCCTGTAAGGTATATTAGAAATTGTAAACGACTCTCTCCTGTTACCATAATCATCAAAGCTAGCCATTGAAATAAAGATATTATCATTATCCTGTTTGAACGCTTTAATTTGACCCTTCCAATTAGTTTCATTCATCAAGGCAGTGGATATACCATCAGAATAGTCAACTTCGAATTCATCATTACAGCTAAAAAGTAAAAACAAAAGAAAAAAATAAATTATCTTTTTCATATTACAAGTAATTTTTCTGTGGTTGTTATCCCATCACCATCTGTGACTAGAATAAAATAAATACCAGGGTGAGCTATTTTATGATTATAGTAATGATGTCCTCTTTCTATAAATGTATTTTTAAAAATTGTGCTTTGAAGAACTCCTGACTCCTTAAGGATATTTAAGGAGTAGTTTCCTTCTTTTAAAATTTCAACGTCTATTTCTAATAACTGATTGGTATGAGTTGGATTACTGGTAATACTAACTATAGCATCTAACTTATTGTCGAGACTATTTCTTTCTTGAGCACAAGTAGAACCTGCCGCTTGGCATAGAATAGTGGAAGTAATACTTTCTGTAGAACTAGTAATCGAGGTACCATCACTTCCTATTGCTGTTGTTCTGAAAAATATTGTATTATCTTCTGTACAAGGCATTTGATATGAAAAAGAAGTTCCGTTGAAATAATTGTCCACAGTCCAATTGATTCCATCAATACTGTATTCCCATTCAAAAGTGAAACTTACCCCTGCGGTACTTGTATTTATAACAGCGGATAGTGAAGCATCATCACAAGGGCAGCTGCAGTTATCATTCACAATATATAAACTGGTGGGGATAAAGGTTTGCTTAAAGCTGGAAACTGTGCAAGCTGTTGATTTTAATTTATTCGCATTTTCTCTAATTCCATCCTTTCCCGTTTTTGTGCCATCATAATAAACAGAGGGATTAGAAAAGTGCTGTATTCTAGATCCCTCGTCTAAAGTATGCATAATAGTTCTTTGTTTCGAACCAAATACACAAGGGAGAAAGTTGCCTGTTTTAAATTCATGTCCATGTTCTATTCTTCCAATATTATCATTAGTTTCTTCATGTCTTGCACCAAAAAGATGGGCGACTTCATGAGCAAAGGTATATCTGCCAGTTGTAGCAGCCCCCGTAGATACGACTGCATATGGTTCTTCCTCATTTGGTCCTATATCTGATACAATGCCAAACCCATCAATGTAGATACCCCTTAATATAGGACAGTAGGTTAGATGA
>JAHDGW010000343.1 GCA_020631635.1 Saprospiraceae bacterium | reverse complement strand
ATATTTTACTTTCTATCCTCAATTATAATGTAGGAAAAGCACATGGAGCGCAGATATATTGGTATCCCTCTGGTGAACTGTTTAAAAAACTAAATATGAATATGGGAAAAGAAGATGGTCTGCAACAAGCATTTAGAAAAAATGGTGACTTATACGCCAATTATGAAGCTAAAAATGGGAGGACTTTTGGACTTCGTAAAGCCGCTTTATGCTTTGGTCTCGATGATGAAAAAGTACAATATGCCGATTAGAATTTTTTTACTGCTATGTCTCCTAATTGCTATTGCCTGTAAAGAGTAAACGTCTAATGATAGTAGAGTCGATGCACTTCCCTACTTCAATGATGCAGATTTCACTCCAAGATGGATCGATCCTACTGACGAAATACTAGATACCTTTCATCGAATATCTCCATTTACTCTGATCAATCAAGAAGGTAAAATTCTGACCGAAAAGGACTTTGAAGGCAAGATCTATATAGTTGACTTTTTCTTTACGATCTGCCCTGGTATATGTCCAAAACTCACAGCCAATATGGGCATACTCCAAGATAAGTTTTTGGATGACGATGATGTGCTGTTGCTTTCCCATTCGGTTACTCCAGAAAGAGATTCCGTACCCGTACTCAAAGAATATGCGGAAGATAAAGGAGTACTTTCTCATAAATGGCATCTTGCCACTGGAGAACAACAAGAAATATATAAGTTAGGGCGCAGGGATTATTTCGTAGAGCAAGATTTGGGCAAAGAAAAGGATATAGATGAATTTTTACATACCGAAAACTTTGTGCTCATTGACAAGAGACGCCATATACGAGGTATATATAATGGACTTAGCAAAACATCAATCAATCATTTGATCAATGATATAGCTACGCTGAAAAAGGAGTAAAAGGATATGCTTAGACTTTCGTCTATCTAATCTTGTACGTAATATTGGCTTTTTTGAATACATAAATTGTGGTATTTTTAAGGAGGTATTTTATCCCATTATCCATAAATAAGTAGATGACTAGGGCGAGGTTAGTACAAAGGCTAAAATGGTATTATCCAACGGAGAAATTTCATACTTACGTTAGTTTTCCGACCTTACTAATATATATCATTGCTGCCAATAAGCTAAGTGATGTAATTTTTCTTTCCTATGGTTTGATCGTTTGTATCGTGATACTTTATCAGGGACAATGGTATTGGAAACTAAAACTAGATAGCCTTGAAGGAAAAAGTTTCGATCAGGACAAAAACCTACAGTTCTTTACTACTTCTAAACGCTTAAACTGGATACTCATCCTGATTATGATTCCAGTATTGGCCATTCAAATTATCTTAAATATCAATCAGGAAAGCACTCATCGAATGCTCTTATGGGGCATGCTGGCAAATCTATTCGCCATACTTGAGCATATAAATTATTACTATATCCAATTGATGATTGACAATGCATATGACCTTCGATATGTGATCAGAAATAAGAGACTCAAAAAATCAAGCTTGGCTAAAGATCTCAAAGAAGGTCAGATTTGACAAGACATATATTCTCTGATGATTAGCTAGTAGTACGTACAACTTCTTATCTTTTATTGAAAATTACTAACTTCAAATTATGAGTACCACACCAGAACATGACGCTAGGATCGCTAATATGACATTTTCATCAGTGTATCCCCATTACATAAGTAAGGTTGAAAAGAAGGGACGTACCAAGGACGAATTGCATCAAGTTATAGAGTGGTTGACGGGATTTAACGAAAATAAACTCTTAGAATTGATTGAAAATAAAGTTACATTTCAAGAGTTTTTTGACCGTGCTAGCCTGCATCCTCATGCAGATCTGATCACTGGAGTTATCTGTGGATACCGAATAGAGGAAATCGTTACACCATTAACAAAGAAAGCACGTTATCTAGACAAACTCGTTGATGAACTGGCCCGAGGTAAAAAGATGGAAAAAATATTTCGAAAGCCAAAAGAGTAATATTATTCCCTGATCACATGAAGGTATTATAATGGCTAATTCTACAAGTTGAGTTATTATTTCTAAACTAATCTGTCTTATGTCCTATTTTCATCTAAAATCTAAGTTATTAGCTCTACTCTTTTGGGGATTTACAAGCAACATCAGCGCTCAGTCGGATATAAATACTAACAATTATCATCGAGAATCTATATCACTTAATGGTAACTGGAATTATATCATAGATCCTTACGAAAATGGATATTATAACTATCGATATGAAGCCTTTGACCAACAAGAACAGCCGTGGGCAAGTGCATTTTTTTTAAACTCAAAACCCAAAGACAAGACTGATCTCATCGAGTATGATTTTGATAAAATGGATGTATTGAAAGTTCCTGATGATTGGAATAGTCCATCTCCTAAACTTGAATATTACGAAGGTACCATATGGTACAAACGATCATTTGATTATGAAAAATCAGAATCTACCAATAGAGTGTTTTTATATTTTGGAGCCGCAAATTATAAAGCGGAAGTATATCTCAACGGTATGAAGCTAGGTACCCATATCGGTGGTTTCACTCCTTTTCAATATGAGGTCACGGACTACATCAAAACATCACAGAATCACCTCATCGTGAAAGTCGATAACAAGAGAATCAAAGAAGGAGTCCCAACGCTAAATACCGACTGGTGGAACTACGGGGGTATTACACGGGATGTCAAGCTAGTGGAAACTCCACAAAGTTTTATACAGCATTATACTATGCAATTAGATTGTAAAGAGCCTAACCAACTGAACGCTCATATGGAGTTATCCCGACCAAAAGATCTCCACGAGAGCTTACGCCTTATGATCCCCGAGCTAAATATATCACATGATATTACGGTCAATAATGACGAACGTTGCGATTGGTCTCAAGAGATACAAGATATTGAGTATTGGACTCCTGAAAACCCCAAACGATATCATGTCGAGATGCGCTATGGAGCAGATACCATAATAGACTCGATAGGCTTCAGAACCATAGAGACCAAAGGGTCTGACATATTGCTTAACGGACAATCGATATTTTTGAGGGGGATATCGATACATGAAGAAAGCCCTATCAGAGGTGGGCGGGCGCATTCGATGACAGATGCTGAAACACTATTGGGTCATGCTAAATCTTTGGGCTGTAACTTCGTGAGGCTAGCTCATTACCCTCAT
>JAHDGW010000342.1 GCA_020631635.1 Saprospiraceae bacterium | reverse complement strand
GATTGTATATAATCCTTATCCATTATTCACGTTAACGAACTAGCCTCTAGCATTTGATCATTGTAGCCAACAGTTGTAAGCGAGATCATCTTTTCTATTTCATCTTTGAAATTTGCAGTTACTGAGCTGTCAAAGTATAGAGATAATAATTCTCTCGTTTAATGCTTCGCTGATCAAAACGCTTACCCAGTCTTGCTTCTGGAAAGCGATTGGCATCCAACTCTGTCGGGCTAATGATTACGAGGCCGCCAACTTTTTTAAATTTTGCGAAAAGCTGAAGTTCCGATTGCGTAGGAATATATACTTTTTCTAACCATCGGAAATAGGTAAATGGTTTACCCTCTGGTAATTCATATAAAGGGCGACGGGCATAGGCACCTACTGGAGCACATTCAAATTTATTGATGGCTACCACGGGTACTTGCTCAGGGATGGTCTCGGCGATGTAAAGGCCTGCCTCTTTGGCATTAGAAAATGGAGAGGTGATCTCCTCATAGACCGCTTTTGCATTATGCAATACCGGAGCTAAAAATAAGACCACGATCGACAGCCATGAAATTATTTTTTTCATATCAAAGGAAAGTCCGCTCCACTCTAAACATAATACATATAGCAAAAACAACATGCCCCACTGCCGTACTCCTCCCTCAAAAATAAAGTTTCCGAAAATCATGAAGCCTAGGCAACCTACTGCCCAAACGAGCATACTTGACTTACTCTCTTTCAATGTAAAAAAAGAAATAAATAATGCCAGCAGACTGTACAATATCCCAAATACGGATACACCACTCAAGCTCGTATTGGAGATATAACCGATGCCAAAGGTATTGGCGAAAAGGCCTTGGAAACTGCTCATAAAACGACCAAAACTCATGCCGCCCTGTATATATGCTCTCGTAAAGTCATCCTCATGACCACGAGGAGCTACTGTCCAGATAAATAATAGGATCCCTACTCCAAAACCCATAACTATCCATTTTCGATCTTTCAGGGTATGCTTTAGCCAGGATCCGTAATCCTGACCGTGATAATCTTGTATGCATGCATACAATAAGATACAAGCACCTATCATGACACCATATACTTCTGTCTGACACAGTAAAAAGAGTGATACTGTAAGCCAGACGTTTGATTTTCGGCGTAAGCCTATTAAAGCAGAAATAGAGAATAGTATCACCCATATATATCCGCGGCTCACAATTCCATACTCAAAGAAAAAAAAATAAGAAAAGAGTATCAAAACCTTATATACTAAAGGCATACGTAGATGCCAAATCATCAAATACAACACTATAAGATACGGTATGGTATGTGCAATATTGAGATAAAGCTCCTCTGAGCCTGCCAGCCATGTCCAAGGCCTGAGATATAGGTACCACAGGCTTGGGTGGCCTTCATAATTGAGAAAAGATAGCATATCGGAAAGACTCATATCCCGGGCGACCATCCATGCTTGCCACTCATCTTTCCAGAGTTCGTGATAGCCAAATTTTAGCCAAACAAAGACCACTGCAACGGTTGCAAGTAATATCCATTTTGACCAACTCTGCTTCATAGCTCCAATGTACAAGATGTAGTTTTGATATTGGTATTATCTCACTAATTTCTTGTCAAGCTTGTCGAGACATCTTTTAATTTGAAAAGCTCACTTTGATTTACGTTGCTGCAGCTCAATAAAGATTCTATCTCCCGTTTAAAAGAACTCTCCGCAAGGTCGAGTTGAAAAGGAGTGCTGATGTTGATACACAAAACACCTAACAATACCCTTTACTTTCTTGTCGAGCTGGCCGAGACATCTTTTATTTTGAAAAGCTCACTTTGATTTACATCACCGAAGCACTATAGAGATTCAATCTCCGGTTTAAAAGAACTCTCCGCAGGGTCAAGTTGAAAAGGAGTGCTGATTTTGATATACAAAAACACTTAGCAATACTCTGTACTTTCTTGTCGAGATCGTCGAGACATCTTTTAAATTAGGAGTGTCCTCTTAATGAAAATGCTACACCGTAAATGAGCCATCCAGTCTTCGGTTTAAAAGAACTCTCCGCAGGGTCAAGTTGAAAAGGTGGCCTTTACTATTGTTTCATATCCAAATCCTATATTTCACCCTAACGGGTGAACTCTACCCAAGTAATTGGATGTAATTTTGTTCTATTACGGTTAAATAATCATTGTAATCGTCAAAATACTCATTGATCCCTAAGAATCAGGGGAAAACATGATTATATTTAGAAATCTAACTATTACTTTAGAAAAGTAAATTGATGAATATGCTAAAACTACACTTAAGTCTCCTCTGTGGCTTCCTATGTCTGACGCTACAGGCACAGCTACTCAATGATGGTGCTACCATTATTGTACAAGATGGAGCTACTCTCTATATAGAGGGTAATATCATAAATCAAAATGCTGGTAGTATCACCAACGAGGGCACTATAGAGGTCACAGGAGATTTCACTAATAATGCAACATCTACGCATAATGCAGATAGTAAGGTGATCTTTTCTGGTAGCGGTGATAGCAATGTGACCAGCAATGGTGCGGACTTTGCCGAAGTAGTGATCAACAAAGATGCTGGACAACAAGTGATACTTGCTGATGATGCAAGAGTGACAGAAGACATCGACTTCACGGGTGATGATAATCTGCTTACACTAGGTACGCATACCTTGGCACTAGCCAATGCAGCTACCATCACGAGCCCTGATGACAATGAATATGTAAATACTAATAGTACTGGTGCTTTGACGAAAGAAGGCATGAGTACTTTTTCCTTTCCAGTAGGCAACGGCAGTTATACCCCTATGACAATGACTGAAGCTGGAGCGAGTGATGATAAGTCGGTACGAGTACTTGCTAATCCTCTTGTGGATGGTGATACAGGTGCTGCAATCACAGAAGACGCGGTAGATGCCGCATGGGTAGTCTCTGAGTCTACTGCTGGAGGCAGTGATCTTACAGTGACACCAGGATGGTCATCGACTGATCATTTGACAGGATTGGATATCAATGATCTTGGAGTAGCGAGATACGATGGTGCCGGATATGATCTCACCATCGCTAATCTTAGTGTTGCAAGCGGTAGTGATCCTTATACCGTAACTAGATCTGGATTTACAGATGTAGGTACATTCATCGTAGGTGGAGATCCTGCTCTGACTTCTGTCAAAGTAGCTCCAAGAGTATTTCTAGCAGG
>JAHDGW010000341.1 GCA_020631635.1 Saprospiraceae bacterium | reverse complement strand
CGTATTGTACTTAGAAATAATAATCTTTGGATCATAGTCTTTATATTTTACGCTAATAACGTACAAAACACAGCATTTGCTTTACTTCCCTCTCGTTATTAAGTTAGAATTAACGCTTACTTAGAAAATATTAAGTTTCTAGATATATACTAGATTAAAAATCACTAGCGTTAATTCGGCATTACATCTTAAAATCTAATTCTATACGAAGCTATTTACGCTGCAATAGTCCAATCTGAGATCTCAACTTATCGCCTTAGTGATAGGTATCTACTCATCATCAAACCACTCAACCTATGCGCATCGTAATTCTGCTATCTCTTTTGTCTATTTGTTCTACTATCTCATTTGCTCAAGAAGCTACTGGCTTATTTAGCGGTAGATACTCGGGTATCAATGCTACAAAATATAATCCAGCATTTTCTAGTCGAAATCAAAATCAATGGGACCTACAACTTGTTGGGGCACATGCCTTTTTTGAAACCAACTATACATTCTTACCCACAAGCAATAGTATAGAGTTTATCCGGAATATCGATAATATTGATATTCCGGATACTCAAGGTGATATTCCACTGGGTCAATATGATTATCCACTTATTTTCAAGACATCCAATGATTTGAGTTTTGTGGATATAAAGTCTGAAGTGAGAGGCCCTGGACTCATGTATGCCTTAAAACCAAATCTAAGAATCGGAGTATCATATAGTGAACGAGCATATATTACAGGACGACAGATACCTTCGGCGTTTAATTATGCAGAGATATCTAATCTTCAATCAGACTCCAGTTATATTGCGACTCCATTCGCTGTCAATGCATTGGCCTGGTCAGAATATAGTTTTCATACCGCATATTTAGATAACTCGAATAACAGCTGGGGCATCAATGCAAAAATCCTCAGAGGTCGATCTCATGCTTCTTTTTCAAACAAAGGGACTGTAAGCTACACCAATCCTAATGATAATATAGCTTCTATTCAACAAGGAGCGGATATCCAATTTTCATATAAAAATGACTATCAATCTTTAAGCAATAAAGGGCTTGGACTTGCAGTAGATTTGGGTTGGTCTAGTGCTCCTACGGGGTATAATAAAAGACAATTTTCATTAGCCCTAATCGATGTAGGGATGATCAGATTCAATGATCAGACGTATACGCTCAATTTTGCCGCTAATCAAAATATTGATCTTGATAATTATCAAGATCTTGCTAATGATGAAGCCGTACTTACTCAACTTCGACAGGATTTCATTACCATGGATAGTACTACTGGTGCAAATTATATTCTACCTTCTGCTATTACGGCACAGTATAGACAGTCTTTTGGTAATCACTTTTCGATGGAACTCAATGCCGTACAACGTGTAGCTATCCATGATAAGCAGCTATCTAGATCCAATCTGGCCAATGCTACTTTTATGTACGATAGAAAGCACTTTTCCGCTTTTCTACCTGTAAGTATATATGACTATGCGGACCTCAGAGTAGGTGCAGCAGTGAGGTTATTTTTTGTGACCATAGGGTCTGATCATATCGGTAGCCTTGTGGGGTCCAACCAAGAATACAATGGCAGTGATATCTACTTAAATGTTAGATTATATCCTTTCCAGTCCAGTAATGAAATCTCAAAACTCAATAAGGCCAAATGCTACTATTGGGTCAACGAATAGAGATGTGCATACTTCTGAATATTGCATTCATCAAGATCAAAAGCAACTTCACCTTCTAGAGATGCCAAAAACCGATCACAAATATAGGGTGCTAGAGATGTTCCTTTAGCACCCATCCCATTACAGATATAGAGTGATTTATGCACAGGATGTTGCCCCAGCAAGGGTTTTCTGGTCTTAGTTGCTGGCCGTATACCTGCCCGATGATCTATGATCTTGTAGTCGCATTTGATTAGTTTTGCTAAAATCTGCGCAATACGATCATACTCTAATTGACTAGGAAGATCATCCGTCCATTGTTTATTATATCCTGCACCACACCAATAGTCATCATGACCGAGTGGACTGATAAATATACTATCTCGATAATTATGCTCAAGTTTCAAATCTGGAGCATGAATAATCAATGCTTCACCCTTGACGGGATCAAATGGAAGGTAATTGAAAAAAGGATTGTGAATCACTGCAAATCCTTCTGCAAAAATCAATTTATCAGCAAAGTGATTTTGATAGCTTATACCCTTAGTTTTCGGCTCTAGTATATCATGATCAAATTGAGCATGTAAGTATGAATTAGATGATTCCAAATATTGTCTGACTTCTCTGAGAAACATCCTAGTGTCTAGCTGTCCACCGCTCAATACAGTGCCTACTGATCCTTGATTATGGATCACATCAGACTTAAAGTAGGATTCAATATCCTTGGACATGTAGTCTTGGTATTCTTGTTGTCCATACCTGGATAACCAAGCGTTTTCATTTTTTACGGAAAAGAGCACCCTCTTGACGTCTCGATCATGATATAGAGGTGCACCTAAGACTTCACTGAAAGACAGGTAGGTATCTTTCACCGCTGGTAACAATGTATCTATCATCCATGATTTTACATATGATCTTCCTGTAATTGGATTTACAATACCAGCAGCCGTGGTACTAGAGCTAGTCTTATGACCATCATCAATGACCAATATACTTTTCTTTCGGTTTAAAAGATTCAAAGCGAGAATAGAACCTACTATACCCTGCCCTACAATTATATAATCATATTTTTGTATTGCCATGAAAGCACTAAGCTACTACGAAATTAAGAGCATTCAAGACTCTCTTAAGAAGAATTCTGTTTCGATCAGTATTCTATTGGATCGTCTTGAGATAGAAGAGAATATTGCTCATATTTTTAGATTATCTGATGCATTAGCGGTAACCAAGGTTTTTATTCTCGAACCTGAAAGATCAATAAACTGGCATAAGGTGAAAAAAATATCTCGTCAATGCACGGAGCATGTTTCTTATCAAATCATAAAATCTCTTGAAGATATTGATCATAAGCTATACCACAGGGTCGCTGTAGAGTGGACGGATCAAAGTATAAACTTAACAGACTATAATACACCTGCAAGGTCTATACTACTCATTGTAGGTAACGAAAAACATGGAATCTCTCAAAATGTACTGGACTGGTGTAATGAAAGTATACATATCGACATGTATGGCCAAAACAGTAGTATGAATGTGGCTATGGCAGCAGGAATAGTTGTACATAACA
>JAHDGW010000340.1 GCA_020631635.1 Saprospiraceae bacterium | reverse complement strand
TGAAAGAAGAGCCAAAAGCTGCCGCAGCTATGACCATCAATATCTGGCATTATGAATTTTTATTCGATGGAAAAACAATGAGTGCTCCCCAACCTCATGATGGGCATTGGGTTTTGTTTAAAGATGATCATACCTATGAGTATGGCTTTTATGAAGATAGGTCAGGCTCCGGTAGATATCATTATAGTATCCCTACTGGGCTATTACTCATGGCTGATGACGACTATACTAAAAGGCCTGAAGAATATGAGGTGAAGTTGTCAGGAGATGTACTAGTACTAGTGGGTCAAGCCAACTACGAAACCAATAGTAGACAGGCAAAACTTAATAGGGGAGAATACCTTCCTACAAGGCAATAGCAGATCTATCTAATACGATTTTTATTTAGCCAATGGCGATATCTACGAGCATTTGCTTCATGTCCAGCATTGGTGCTTGCAAAAGCATGCAACCCAGAGTTATCTGGCTTGGCACAGAAAAATATATACTGATGGTCCTCCGCATTTAAGGTAGCGTCTATGGTGCTCAGATCTGGCATAAAAATAGGCCCAGGAGGTAGTCCTTCATACATGTAAGTATTATAAGGAGAATCATATTCGAGGTGTTTGAAAAGTACCCTTCTTAAGTCAAAAAGTCCAGTAGCAAATACAACAGTAGGGTCTGCTTCTAATTTCATTCCCTTTTTGATACGATTGTAATATACCCCAGCTATGGTTGATTTTTCTCTTGCTGCCAATGTCTCCTTCTCCACGATAGATGCCAAGATATATGCTTCAATCTCCGTGAGATTGAGTGAATCTAACGCCGCCTTTCTCTTGGGATTATTCCAGTAATCTGAGTGATAACGCTCCATTTTGGCTAAGAGTTTATCAGCACTTATGTTCCAGTAAACTTCGTACGTATTCGGTAAGAATAGTGTCAATATATTATCTCTATCATAAGGTATTTTTCCCTTGTTGATTTGTTGATAGACATAAGTGTTAAAGCTAACAGAATCTAATTCTATACCGTCTGTAATACGTCCACATAACTGATCAAAGGTCCTGACTTGGTTGAAAGTGATTTTGACAGCAGACTGATTTCCTGATCTCAATTTAGATATTAATGCCTTATTGGAGCTACCATTAGAGATGGTATACCTTCCAGAAGGAACTTCAGCTTTGGTGTAATTCATAAGTCCTGCCACTCTCTTAAAGCTTTCCTCATCTATGATGATGTCTTGATCTGAGAGGAGTTTTGTGACTTCTTCAAAAGAAGACCCGCTAGGTATATCAAAGGTGATTGTATTATCCTCCAATGCCACATTAGCCGAAAATATCTGAGTATAAGCCCAATAGGTAAGAGAGCCTCCGATGAGTAGAAGTATGATAAACGAATATAAAAGCTTCTTTCTCATAGCTTAGTATTGCTCTTTAGCACTGGGAAAATCTCCATTCTTCACATCATTGATGTAATGTTCTACTGCACTTCCTATGACGTCATGAAGCTCCGCGTACCTCCTCAGAAATCTAGGGTGAAAATCTTTAGTAATACCGAGTAGGTCATGACTGACAAGTACTTGTCCATCTACATCTGCTCCTGCACCTATACCTATCGTTGGTATTTCTAGAGATGCGGTAACCACTCCAGCTAGGGTTGCTGGAATTTTTTCCATCACGAGACCAAAACAACCAATCTTTTGGAGCAATAATGCATCTTCTTTGAGTTTTTGTGCTTCCATTTCTTCTTTTGCCCGTACGGTGTACGTTCCAAATTTGTAAATACTTTGAGGAGTAAGACCCAAGTGCCCCATAACAGGGACACCAGCAGAAATAATCCTTTTTATACTTTCAGATACTTCTTCACCACCCTCAAGTTTCACAGCATGAGCGCCACTTTCTTTCATAATTCTTATAGCCGAGTCAAGTGCCACTTTGGAGTTTCCTTGATAGCTACCAAATGGTAGATCGACTACAACAAGGCATCTCTTTACGGCTCTTATAACAGAGGAAGCATGGTAAATCATTTGATCCAGTGTGATAGGCAGCGTAGTTTCATGACCAGCCATGACATTACTTGCTGAGTCACCCACTAAAATAATATCTATACCAGCTTCATCAATGATCTTAGCCATACTATAATCGTATGCAGTGAGCATCGATATTTTCTGATTTTGAGCTTTCATCGAGGCAAGCACATGCGTGGTTACGCGTTTTACATCTTTTTTTGCGGTTGACATGGGATCAAATTTTTTACAATGTAGCTAATAATCATATTTTAAAAGCCTATTCAGCTTCCAAAAATTGTAGTTCATTTCTTTTTTATTCTTTGATAAATGATTCTAAAAGACAGTTCTTTTCAAAGCAATTCAATTAGTTTTGTTGTATGAGAATTTCTTATCCTAAATGGCTTGTACTTATTTCAGTTACAGCCGCATTTTTATCCTGTAATAACGATCTTGACCTTATTGATCCTCAAGGAGATATACCTGTGATATATGCCTTACTTAATAATGGATCTACCGATGTAGATACCGCTCAATATTTTAGAGTGGAGCGAGCATTTATCGATGCGGATGTATCGGCGCTGACTATTGCCCAGAATCCCGATTCTATTTATTATAGCAATGCGGTAGTACGTCTACGCAATCTTGATAATGATCAGACTTATGACTTGGAGCAGGTAGATGGAAATCTTGAAGGATATGTAAGGGACCAAGGAGTATTCGCCCAAGCTCCTAATTACTTATATAAAATAAAAAACTCTCAATTACCTTTAGTTGAGGGTATGAGCTATCAGCTAGAAGTAGAACGTGGTGATGAGTTGCCATTGGTAACGGCACAGACTACTTTGGTAGAAAAACCTAGAATCACTAAACCTAATGCGGGTTCAGTTCTCAGTTTTCCCGAGATAGGGATGACAACATTTCGTTGGTTAGGAGATGATAATTCCGCAATACATGATGCTACTCTCATTTTCAATTACCTAGAGTTTGAAGGGACCAACTTTGAGGAGAAGTCAGTTTCTTGGACTATTTCAAAAAATAGCGAAGAAACAGAAATAGATAAAGACGGATTAGACTTTTATGGTTTTTTATCTTCAGAAATCACAGTAAATCCTGCAAAGCAAAGGCAGTTCATGAGTATCGACTTTGTAGTCACTTCGGGAGATCAAGATATTGCAGATTATGTCAATGTGGTATCGGCTAACTTGGGTATTACCTCTTCACAGGATATACCAACATTTACCAATTTATCTGAAG
>JAHDGW010000339.1 GCA_020631635.1 Saprospiraceae bacterium | reverse complement strand
CCTGAAAATATTGAAATAATCAATGGGCAGTCCTAGTCCTTTCTTGTATCATTGTGTTTTGTAATATATCATCAGAAAGACAACCATGCCGCATCTAATCGCTCCCTCCGTTCTGGCCTGTGATTTTGGAAGAATCAATGAACAAATCTCTTTAATTAATCGTAGTGAAGCAGATTGGTTTCATATCGATATCATGGATGGAATGTTTGTACCCAATATATCATTTGGGCCCGCTATCACTAAAGCGATCCATAAAGTTGCCGAGAAGCCACTAGATGTACACCTCATGATCGAACAACCTGATCGATACGTAAAAGATTACGTCGATGCCGGTGCTCATTTAATTTCTGTTCATGTCGAAGCATGTCCTCACCTACATAGATCAGTACAACATATCAAATCCTTTGGAATCAAAGCAGGCGTAGCTATCAATCCTCATACTCCTGTAGAAATGATTTTTGATGTATTAGAAGAACTTGATTTAGTATGCCTAATGTCTGTAAACCCAGGATTTGGAGGTCAAAAATTCATATATAATACTCTACATAAGATCAAACGACTCAAAGAAGAGATTACCATAAGAAACCTAAATACCTTAATTGAAATCGATGGTGGTGTAGGGCTTCAAAACGCCGAAAAGATATTACAAGCTGGCGCAGACGTTTTAGTAGCAGGGAGTAGTGTTTACAAAACAGATGATCCATTAGATGCTGTGAAGCGACTAAAATCAATCGAAAAAAATACTTTACTAAGCTAATATCCGTTCGCTACATATGCATCATTCGATCCTACGATTTTCTATAATCTCCCTCTTTACATTACTTTGGACTATTACACTTTCTGCGCAAACATCTTTAGTGTTTGGTAATGTTCAAGATGCGCAGAGCAAACAGTTGATAGACTTTGCGACTATATACATTGATGGGACCAATATCAGTACACAATCGAATGAAGAGGGCTATTACCGTATCGAGCTCGAAGCTGGTAAATCCTACAAAATAATCTGTACTCGAGTCGGGTATCAAGAAGCCGAATATACCATAAAGGCGATGGATGCTGGAGGAAAAAGAAATATCAACTTTAAACTCGTCAATAATGAGCAAGATATCGGAGTCGTAATCCGCGAAAGTCGTATCGAAGATGTAGGGATGGTGAGAGAAGAAGTCACAGAGCTCAAAAAACTACCCTCTACTACGGGAAACTTCGAAAGCGTATTACCCAATATAGCCCTAGGTACGACGAGTGGTACAGGAGGGGAACTATCAAGCCAATATAATGTAAGGGGAGGTAACTATGATGAAAATCTAGTGTATGTCAATGATTTTGAGATATTTAGACCGCAACTCATCAGGAGCGGCCAGCAAGAAGGGTTGACATTTCCTAATATAGATATGATCCGTGATCTATCTTTTTCGTCTGGCGGATTTGAAGCAAAATATGGGGATAAGATGTCATCGGTATTAGATATTCGCTATAAGAGACCTGAAGAATTCAAAGCAAGTATAGGGGCTAGTTTCCTAGGTGCAACTGGCCATATCGAAGGCAGTAAACGTATAGGAGCTAATAGCTACAATAAGCTACGATTTATTGCTGGAGCCAGATACAAAAACCTTGGCTATCTCTTAGGGTCACTAGATACACAGGGTGAATATTCACCAAACTTTACAGACTTCCAAGCCTACGTTACCTATAATATCACCCGTGATCTCCAGGTAGGCCTGATCGGAAACTACAATGCCAGTCAGTACAATTTCATACCACAAAGCAGAACAACAGCCTTGGGCTTGATCGACTTCGCATTGCAGCTAAGTACAGCATTTGAAGGGCAGGAAGTAGATGAATTTAATAATGGAATGGGCGGAGTATCTTTTACCTATATTCCAGAGCGAGATGACAATCCATTATTCTTAAAGCTACTTGCATCATCTTATGCTTCTCAGGAGGCCGAGACCTTTGATATTCAAGGTTTTTATCGCTTGTCTCAGATAGAAACTAATCTAGGCAGTGATGATGCAGGAGAAGAAATCGCTCTATTAGGGACTGGAACTCAGCACATATTTGCGAGAAACTTCCTTTATAGTCAAATTACAAACGTCAGTCATAGAGGAGGTATTGAATTTCAAAAAGAGGACGACGCTAAGACCAGCAGCCATTTTATTCAATGGGGAGCCAAATGGCAACATGAAGATATTGATGATGAGTTGAATGAGTGGGAACGTATAGATTCAGCGGGATATTCTTTACCCTTTAGTGCTGAGGAAGTCAAGCTCAACTATGTATTGAAGACAGAAAATCAACTGAGTTCTAATAGATTCATGGGATTTTTGCAAAATACCTATAGTATCATCAAGGATAACGGAGCAGAGATGAAACTTACCGCTGGTATAAGAGCTAACTATTGGGATCTCAACTCAGAGCTCACAGTTTCTCCGAGGGCTCAACTCTTATATAAACCAGTGGGGGATCGAGACCTGTCGTTCAAATTGTCAGGAGGAGTGTATTATCAACCTCCTTTCTATAGAGAACTTAGAAGAGTAGATGGCACTGTCAATACAGACCTCAAGGCGCAGAGATCAATACATGTGGTAAGTGGCATTACCTATGATTTTGATTGGAAAAATGTATCCAAAAAACCTTTCAAACTTATAGCCGAACTATATTATAAAAAGTTGGATAACTTAGTATCCTACGAGGTAGATAATGTAAGAATAAGGTACTCCGGTGAAAATGATGCTGAAGGCTATGTCGCTGGTCTTGACCTGAGAATCAATGGAGAATTTGTACCGGGTGCAGAATCATGGATCAATCTTTCATTTTTGACGGCAAGAGAAAGACTCATTGGAGTTGATCATAAGAAATTTGTAGTAGGTGATACACTTGCCCAGAGTGTAAACTACGTGCCTAGGCCAACAGATCGATTATTCAATGTAAACATGTTTTTTCAAGACTACTTACCTTCTAATGAAAACTTTAAGGTTAATCTTAATCTCTCCGTAGGCGGAGGGCTACCCTTTGGTATAAAGGATAATAATACAGAATTTAGAAATTCATTTAGATTCAAGCCTTATCATAGGGCCGACATCGGATTTTCACTATTGATGTGGAATGAATCTTGGCGTAGTGAAAAACCCAATAGTCCATTTCGGTTTGCAGAAAATGTATGGGTCAGCTTGGAAGTTTTCAACTTACTCGGAGTATCTAACGTAGCATCTAATACTTGGATTAAGACGGTATTCAATAATCAATTTGCCATCTCTAATTTCTTGACAGGACGTAGGATCAATCTAAGATTTAAAC
>JAHDGW010000338.1 GCA_020631635.1 Saprospiraceae bacterium | reverse complement strand
AGTACTTGATAATGTTGCACTTGCGCTTAAGTTCAATGGAATTTCTCGAGAAGAGCGAGAAAATAAGGCCATGGAGCTTATCAAACTAGTAGGTCTTGAAGGTCATGAATGGAAATTTGCTCAGTATCCGACCTTGTCAGGAGGGCAGCTACAACGTGTAGCTATTGCTCGTAGTTTATTAGCAAATCCAGAGATTTTACTTATGGATGAGCCTTTCGGTGCCTTAGATATCAAGACTAGACTACAGGTACAAGATTTATTGGCAGATATATGGCGCAAAATGGATTCGACCATTGTCTTTGTAACTCATGATATCGCTGAGGCGGTTTATTTGGCAGATGAGATTTATATTATGAAGTCTGCTCCATCTAGGATTGTAGAACGAATAGATATTGACTTGCCTATCGAAAGAAACAGGTTCACTAAACGAGATCCTAGATATATTGAACTAGTCCATCATACAGAAGATATGATGGTCAAGGTATCGGAGATGTAGAACTTCTTTAGATCTTAAACTCTAAACCTTAAACTCTAAACCTTAAACTACCAAGACATATCGTCCTCTGAAGTCTCACTTTTAGGCGCTTCTTCCACTACGGGGGCATCTTCAGAAGAGGTAGATTCATTATTTCCTTCAGCTTCTGCTAGAGCAGCTTGTTGAGCCTCCCATTCAGCTTGTCTTCTTTCAAATTGTTCGTAGTCATAATCAGGTAATAGATCGTTTTTAACATGATCTACCGCTTCGTTGAGCCCACTTACAAATCGATTGAAATCTTCTTTGTATAGGTATAACTTATGTCGAACCGTAGTGTTCGTTTGAAACTTTTTAGTACTCTCAGTTAGAGTGATATAATAATCTTCACCCTTAGTCTGTCTTACGTCTATAAAGTAAGTTCTTCTTTTACCTGCACGTATTTTTTTGCTAAATACGGTTTCCTGTCTGTTATCTCTTTCCACAATTCCCTAGTTTGATGGTCATCATTTTTATAAATGTACAAAAATCCTCATGAATGTAGATTTTGTCAACCTTTATTTAAGTTAATTGTACCATCTTATTAACTAATCCAAAACAGCCGTCTTCTGTTGATTGTATAGTTCTTCATAATGGCCCCCTTCGATATTCATCAATTCTTCATGGGTTCCCATTTCTATAATCTGCCCTTTATCCAAGACTATGATTTTGTCAAAATTGAGCATGCTATATATCCTATGCGTAATGATGATCGCCGTTTTCCCTTTCAGCGTATGATCTAAGTGATGCATAATTTTTTGCTCTGTATTGGTATCTACAGCACTCAGACAATCATCTAGTATAACGATTTCCGGATCTTTGATAAATGCTCTTGCTATGGATAAGCGCTGTTTTTGACCACCTGACAAAGTTACTCCGCGTTCGCCTATTTTAGTATTGAATCCTTCAGGGAGACTCTCTATATCTTCCTTGATGGCAGCGTATTCTGCAAATTGTACTACCTCTTCAGTGGAGGCATTAGAGTTACCGAATTTTACATTGTTTTCTATCGTATCACTGAACAAGAAAACATCTTGGGGTACATAAGCCACCTTTTGCCGAAGTACATCTAAGTCTATTTTTTCGATGGGTGTACCTGAGATTTCTATGGTGCCTTCAGTAACATCATATAGACGTACTAGCAGATCAGCCAAAGTACTTTTACCAGAGGCTGTTTTACCCACAATAGCAAGGCGCTCACCGTCTTGGATGCTAAAACTTACATTATTCAATGCTTTTATACCTGTATCTTTATAAGTAAAGCCGACGTTTTTAAATTCAATCTGGCCATTAAGTGTATCAATACCCTGTGTATCATTTTTGATGGCAGGTTCTACATCCCAAAATTCATTGATTCTCTTTTGAGATGCTGCTGCCTGCTGTATGATAGAGGCTATCCAACCGATAGATGTAAATGGTAGTTGATATAGATGACGAATTCTGCAATATTTCCTGGGGTTGCAAGCCCTTTTTCTACTTGTAGAGCACCAATGTAGATCGTCAGTATAGTACTGATACTGATCATCAAAATCATCAAAGGAAAGAATAATGCTTGCACATTAGCCAAATTCATTGATTTCTTTTTGAACTGATCGCTTTCTTCTGCGAAGTACTCCGAAAATTGATTCTCTTTATTGTAAGATTTTACTACCCGAATACCGCTGTATACCTCTTGCGCTATACTATTGAGCTTAGCCAACTGTTTTTGGATGAGTTCGCTCTTTTTATTGATAATGCTACTGACCACATAAATAGATATAGATAAAAAAGGAAGAGGGAGAAGCGTCCATAAGGTAAGCGTAACATTGGATTGTAGCATGGCATAGATGACCATGACGAATAATGCAGTAAGATTAAGCCCATATAAGATGGCTGGGCCGAGATACATTCGTACTTTACTCACGTCCTCAGATACCCGAGACATGAGGTCTCCTGTTTTGTTTTGTTTGAAAAAAGCTTGATGCAATTTCTCATAATGACCAAAAATATCGCGTCTGAGATCATACTCAATGAGCCTACTCATCACAATGATAGTCTGTCTAGTCCAGTACATGAAAAATCCCATTACTACAGCAAGTCCAATCAGAATACCCGCAAATTTCAAAATCTCATCATTAACGGAGGCATCATCTGGGACGATGGAATCGACCGTTTTTTCCTTGATTTGTTGAATATAGTTAATTACGTAGTCTAGACTATCTCTAATCTTTTGTGGTATTAAAGATTTAAGATAATTTGAGATCGCAACACAAAGGATTCCAAATAGCAAATGCCACTTGTAGCGTAATATGTACTTATTTAGAATCTGTAGATCTTTCATGCTGTGCAAAAGTAGTAATAAAACAGAGGGATGTGTTGTTTTGTTTGTAAGCTTTGAAGTATACTACTTTTGGCTCGAAAAATGCTTTAGATATACATATGAAAAAGATCATCACCTTAGACGAGTTTATTATCAGAAGCGAAAAAAGCTATAATGACGCTACGGGCCAATTGACCCGTTTGCTCAGAGATATAGGTATTGCCAGTAAGATCATAAATCGTGAAGTCAATATGGCTGGATTAGTCAATATACTTGGTGTTCATGGTGATGAAAATGCGTCTGGCGATAAGGTACAGAAGCTAGATGTATTTGCGAATGAACGCATGATCGACTGTCTGCAGAATAGCGGAGAATGTGCTGCTATCGTATCTGAAGAAAATGAAGAAATCATTATCCTTGATAAGGTGAAAGGGAAAGACCCACAGTATGTTTTGGTTATGGATCCTCTAGATGGATCGAGTAATATTGACGTAAACGTGAGT